>DATJJL010000179.1:0-16461 GCA_035492155.1 Ramlibacter sp.
TCGTAGAAATGCCCGCCGTGGAAATCCGGGTCGGTCACGATCGCGCGGCGCGCGACTTCGTTGAACGCGATGTTCTCGGCGTTCAGGTTCGGCGCGCTCGCGATAACGACCGCGTGACGCACGCGATCCGGATGCTGCAGGGTCCACGACAGCGCCTGCATGCCGCCGAGGCTGCCGCCCATCACGGCCGCGAGCTGCGCGATGCCGAGGCCGTCGAGCAGGCGCGCTTGTGCGTCCACCCAGTCTTCCACTGTCACGACGGGGAAATCGGCGCCCCACACGCGGCCGGTGTCCGGGTTCACATGCATCGGCCCAGTCGAGCCGAAGCAGGAGCCAAGGTTGTTCACGCCAATGACGAAGAAGCGATCGGTGTCCACGGGCTTGCCGGGCCCGATCATGGTGTCCCACCATCCTTCGGAGCGCTGCTGGTCCTCGTAAACGCCCGCCACGTGGTGCGACGCGTTGAGCGCGTGGCAGATCAGCACGGCGTTGCTCTTGTCGGCGTTCAGCTTCCCGTACGTTTCGTACGCGAGCGAATAGCCTCGAATCGACGCGCCGCTTTTCAGCGCGAGCGGCGCATCGAAGGTCATCGACTGCGGATGGGCAATGAGCGGCATAGGCGAAAAACAGAAAACCCGGCTCGCCAAATAACGAGGCCGGGTTTCCGGGGCTTCGTCTTTAGCGGAATTTGTTAAGGCGCCCGCAAGCGGAAGCAAATCGGCGCGGAATCAGTATAGCAACGCCGCGAGGCCCAGGCCCGCGAAGATCAGCGCCGACACGATGTGCACCACGCGAATGGGAACGAGCTTCGTCACCTTGTCGCCGAACCACACGGCGGGCAGGTCCGCGATCAACATGCCGACTGTCGTGCCGGCGACCACCAGCGCCCAGTTCGAAAAGCGCGCGGCGAGCATCACCGTCGCAATCTGCGTCTTGTCGCCCATCTCGGCCAGGAAGAACGTGATGACGGTGGTGCCGAACGCGCCGAAGCGAGGAGGCTTTGATGAGCCCTCTTCGTCCAGCTTGTCGGGGATCAGCATCCACACCGCCATGCCGATGAACGAAGCCGCAAGGATCCAGCGCAAAAGCTGCGGACCGAGCAGCGTCGTGAGCCACGCCCCGGCCGCACCGGCGAGCGTGTGATTGATGACCGTTGCGACGAGGATGCCCAGCGCGATCGGCCACGGCCGGCGAAACCGCGCGGCCAGCACGAGCGAGAGCAGCTGCGTCTTGTCGCCCATTTCGGCGAGGGCGACGATGCCGGCGGAGACGAGGAAGGCTTCCATGCGTGGGGACCGCGCAGTTTAACGAGGCGAAGCCTGCACGTTTCTGGCGCACTTATTGCTTTTTCTTGGTGCACTCGGGACGAGGCTCGCCTCGTCGCACCAATTACAGGCATTTCAATCCCCAAAGGAAATCATGGAAGCACTCAAACAGGGCGCGGACGCCTTGTTCATCCTGCTCGGGGGCGTCATGGTCCTGGCCATGCACGCCGGTTTCGCGTTCCTCGAGCTTGGAACCGTCCGCAAGAAGAACCAGGTCAACGCGCTGGTGAAGATCCTCTCCGATTTTTCGGTGTCCACGGTCGTCTACTTCGTGCTCGGTTACTACGTCGCGTACCGCACCTCGTTCTTCGTCGGCGCAGAACAACTCGCGCAGAAGAACGGCTATGAGCTGGTGAAGTTCTTCTTCCTTCTCACATTCGCCGCGGCGATTCCCGCGATCATCTCGGGCGGCATCGCCGAGCGCGCGCGCTTCGGCCCGCAGCTGGCGGCGACGGCGGTGCTCGTGGGCATCGTCTATCCGCTCTTCGAAAGCGTCGCGTGGAACCGCGCTTTCGGCATACAGGACTGGCTGCATTCGCTCACGGGCGCGGAGTTCCATGACTTCGCGGGCTCGGTGGTCGTGCATGCGATGGGAGGGTGGATCGCGCTGCCCGCGGTCATCCTGCTCGGCGCGCGCAGCAACCGCTATCGCAAGGACGGCGCCATCAGCGCCCACCCGCCGTCGAACATCCCTTTCCTCGCCCTGGGCGCGTGGATCCTCACCGTGGGCTGGTTCGGCTTCAACGTGATGAGCGCGCAGACGCTCGACAAAATGTCGGGCCTGGTCGCGGTGAATTCATTGATGGCGATGGTGGGCGGCACGCTCGCGGCACTCGCGCTGGGCCGCAACGACCCGGGCTTCGTGCACAACGGGCCGCTCGCTGGCCTTGTTGCCGTGTGCGCGGGCTCCGACCTGATGCACCCCCTGGGCGCGCTCGTCGTCGGTGCGATCGCGGGCTTGATCTTCGTTTCGCTGTTCACGCTCACGCAGAACAAGTGGAAGATCGACGACGTGCTCGGTGTGTGGCCGCTGCACGGCCTGTGCGGCGCATGGGGCGGCATCGCCGCGGGCATCTTCGGTGCGAAGGCGCTGGGTGGCATCGGGGGCGTGAGCTTCACGGCGCAGTTGATCGGCACGCTCATGGGCGTCGCCTGGGCGCTCGTCGGCGGCTTCGTTGTCTACGGTGCGATCAAGGCCATCTCGGGCCTGCGCCTGTCGGCAGAAGAGGAATACGAGGGCGCCGACATCGCGATCCACAAGATCGGCTCGACGCCGGAGCGCGAAGTCAACTGGTGACCGCGCGGGCGTGTGCGATGATTCGCACCCGAATGAGCAGCGCGGCCTCCATCGAGAACGAACTCGCCGAACACCGCTTGTATTTGTTGCGGTATGCGCGCCTGCAACTGCGCAACGACGCGTGGGCCGAAGACGCCGTTTCCGAGACGCTCTTGGCCGCCCTGTCGAAGCCGCACTCGTTCGGCAACCGCAGTCAGCTCAAGACCTGGCTGGTCGGCATCCTCAAGCACAAGGTGATCGACACCCTGCGCCAGCGGCAGCGAGAGGTGTCACTGGCCACCGACGACGGGGACGGCAGCGAGGAACTCGAAGCTCTCGCCTTCAAGGCCGACGGGCACTTCGTGAACGAGCCGGCCGACTGGGGCGACCCGGAGCAGGAGCTCAATTCGCGCCAGTTCTTCGCCATTCTCGAAGCCTGCGCCGAGAAGCTGCCGCCGGCCATGGCGCGGGTGTTCCTGATGCGCGAATGGCTGGAATTGCCGAGCGATGAGATCTGTAAGGAACTCCAGCTCACGGCGACGAACCTCTACGTCCAGCTGCACCGTGCGCGCCTGCGTTTGCGCGAGTGCCTCGAGCTCAACTGGTTCGGCCACCGTCCCTCATCATGATCCTGCGTCGCACCTGCAAGGAAGTTACCGCCCTGCTGGTGGCGCGGGAAGACCACGGCTTGCCTGCCCTGGAACGTGTTGCGCTTCGGCTGCACCTGGCCGCCTGCAAGGCCTGCCCCAAGTTCGAGCGGCAGATCCTGACCATGCGCAATGCGTTCTCCCGCTGGCGGAACTACACGGAAGACTAGGGGCGACATTCAGCAAAAGGGCCACATTGATGGGCTTTGATGCTGCGCAATTTAGGGTTTTTGCCATTTGTTCCCCGCCGGTTGGCCGTGCACACGGCGCGAATATCTGCTCATAATGGCGCGGCGTGGGTAGTACGTCACGCTTTCGATTGCGGTGATCAGGTCAGTTTTCGCGTCGCGCGCTATTCAAGTGGATTGCGGTCTCGGGACTCCATCTCGCAAGTGTTCGTTTTTTCAGGAGTCCCTCGATGGGCAATAAACTTTACGTCGGCAACCTGCCGTATTCCGTGCGCGACAACGACCTGGAGCAGGCCTTCGGCCAGTTCGGCACTGTCACCAGCGCCAAGGTCATGATGGAGCGCGACACCGGTCGCTCCAAGGGCTTCGGCTTCGTTGAAATGGGCAGCGACGCTGAAGCGCAAGCTGCGATCAGCGGCATGAACGGCCAGGCCCTCGGCGGCCGCAGCGTCGTCGTGAACGAGGCACGCCCGATGGAAAACCGTCCGCGCACCGGCGGCTACGGCGGTGGCGGTGGTGGTGGCGGCTACGGTGGCGGTGGCGGCGGTGGTTACGGTGGCGGCGGTGGTGGTGGCGGCCGGCGTGAAGGCGGCGGCGGCGGCTACGGCGGCCGTGGTGGCGGCGGTGGCGGTGGCGGCAACGACGGCAACTTCCGCAGCCCGTACGGTTCGGGCCCGCGCGGCGGTGGCGGCGGCGGCAGCCGCGGCGGCTACTGATCGTCTGCTAATCAGCCAAATGACAAGGGGCCTCGCGGCCCCTTTCTCTTTCCCGCAGGCGCTACTGGCCCTGGCGATGTTTGCGTGGCCTGCCGGCCAGCACGGCATCGAACGCGCTATTGGGCAGCAGGCGCAATAGCTTGGCGACCACGCCCATCTGCCAGGGAATGACGCGGTAACTCGCCCCCGCCTCGATCGCGCAATAGGAGCGATCGGCAAATGCTTCGGGCTGCATCAGGAACGGCATCGAATAGCGGTTCTGGCTCGTGAGCGGCGTTGCTACATATCCCGGCACGATCGTCACGACTTTCACGCCGCTGGCTCGCAGCTCGCCACGCAGGCTCTCGCAATAAGCGATCACAGCGGCCTTGCTCGCGCAGTACGCGCCGTGCCCCGGCAGGCCGCGGATGCCCGCGACGCTCGCGATGCCGACCAGACGCCCCGATCCGCGTTGCGTCATCGCGGAAATGAAAGGGTGGAAGGTTGCAGCGAGGCCGACGTTGTTGGTTGCGAATGTGCGCGCGATGACATCGAGGTCATCGCGCACCGACGTGTCGACTCCGACACTGATGCCCGCGTTCGCGATCACCGTGTCCGGTACACCTTGCTTCGCCATGCATGCCTGGCCGGCTTCGACGATGCTGTCGGTCTGCGCGACATCGGCCGCGTAAACGGCGTAGCGGTCTTCTGCGATCGAGTGCTTTTGCGCCCAATCCCCGATCTCGCCCGCGCGCCGCGCAGCGAGTGCGAGACGCCAGCCCGCCTGGTGGTAACGCCACGCGAGCGCCTGGCCGATGCCGCTGGAAGCGCCGGTGATGAAGACGAGCTTGCGGTCGATGGCGTCCTCCGTGCTCACGGTTGCGGCGTGCTGCGCGGCGCGAGCTGCCCGCGCACGCGCCCCTTCATCTGCAGGACTTGCGTGAGGTTGTCGAATTCGAGCGTGTCGCCTTCGAGGCGATCGTCGCCCCGCATCAGCTCGACGGGCTTGTTCGAGGTGACGCGTTCGCTGTTCACGTAAACATGCAGGAACTCGCCACGGAATTCCATTCGCGGGGCCGCGTGCCCGCTGCCGTCGTTGAACGGCTCGCGCGTAACGACGGCGTCGCCGACCAGTTCGACCTCGGAGCCATCGGCGTTGCTCACCGCGAGCTTTGCCGTCGCGATGGTCACTTCGCCGCGCGGGCCGATCGTGCGCATGCGCGGCTGGTCGACTTCGAACGTATCGGTGTCGGGATAGTGACGGCCTTCCGCGCCGTGCAGCTCGCTCTTCAGGCGACCGTTCTCGTCGAAACTCTTCACCGAAAAGCGGCGCATGAACGAATCCGGGTCGTGCGTCGGCTTCGCGCGGGTTTGCTCCGGCGCAAGCGTCGGCGAGTTGCGTGCGAGCCAGTACGTGCCCAGCGCAATGAAGGCCATCAGGATCACCGGCAGGTAGACCGTGATGCGGTCCCAGCCGGCACGCATGCCCGCTGTGTTCACGAGTAACTTTCGAGCAGGCCCGCGTAGCGTCCGCTTGCAACCAGCAGCAGGTCGCAGAACTCGCGCGCCGCACCGTGTCCGCCCGCCGCTTGCGTCACGTGATGCGAAATTGCCTTGACCTCCGCATGCGCATTGGCCGGTGCGCAGGCGAAGGCGCAGCGCCTGAGCACCGGCAGGTCCGGCCAGTCGTCGCCGATGGCCGCGGCTTGCTTCCAGTCGCAGCCGAGCGAGTGCAACGTCTGTTCGGCGGCCGCGAGCTTCGCTTCGGTCCCGTAATGCGCATGCGAAATGCCGAGCGCCGCCAAGCGCGAGCGAAGGGCCGGCGAATCGCGGCCGGTGATCACCACCGGCGTGATACCGCCGCGCTGAAGCAGCTTCAGCCCGAGCCCGTCGAGGATGTGAAAGCGCTTGAACGGCTCGCCGGCTTCATCGAGAAAGAGGCCTCCATCCGTGAGCACACCATCGACGTCGAAGAAGGCGACACGAACGCCTTGCGCCGCCAGCAGCAGCTCGGGCGCGAAGTGCAACGCGGGCGACGCCATCAGATCACCTTGGCGCGCAGCAGGTCGTTGCTGTTGACGGCGCCGGCGAGGTGACCGCTGCCGTCGACCACGAGCACGAGCGTGATGCGATGCTGCTCCATCACCTGCGCCGCCTCGGCGGCGAGTGCTTCGGGGTGGATGGTCTTGGGCTTCGTGTGCATCACGTCGCGCGCGGTCATGCCTCGCATGTCGGCGCCTTTTTCGATAAGGCGCCTCAGGTCGCCGTCGGTGAAGATGCCCAGCACCTTGCCTTCGTCGTCGGTGATCGCGGTCGCGCCCAGCCCTTTGCCGCTCATCACGCGCATCATGTCGGAGAACCCGACCGACGGCGTGACTCGTGGCAAGGCGTCGCCGGTTCGCATCACGTCGGCCACGTGCGTGAGCAGCTTGCGGCCGAGCGCGCCGCCGGGATGCGAGCGCGCGAAGTCCTCGCTGCGAAAGCCGCGCGCATCCAGCAGCGCCACGGCGAGCGCGTCGCCAAGTGCGAGCTGCGCCGTCGTGCTGGCCGTGGGCGCGAGCTGCAGCGGGCACGCTTCTTTTTCGACACCGCTGTCGAGCACGATGTCGGCGTGCCGCGCGAGCGTGGAAGTCGCATTGCCCGTCATCGCGATGAGGACTGCGCCCATGCGCTTGATGACCGGGAGCAGCGACGTGACCTCGTCGACCTCGCCGCTGTTCGACACCGCAAGCACCAGGTCGATGGGTTTGATCATGCCGAGGTCGCCGTGGCTCGCTTCGGCAGGATGCACGAACATGGACGGGGTTCCGGTCGACGCGAGCGTTGCAGCGATCTTGCGTGCGATGTGGCCGCTCTTGCCGATGCCCATCACCACGACACGGCCGCGCACCACCAGCATCTTTTCCACCGCACGAGCAAAGGCCTCACCGGTGCGGCTCTTGAGACCGAGCACCGCTTGCGCCTCGATGTCGTAGGTTTCGTGCGCCAGCCGCAGCGCCCGCTCGCGGTCGATTGTCATGTGGCGGATTCTATCGGGCCGCTTCTTCTTGCCGGGTTAGCATGGGGCCATGACCACTCTCGAACTGACGCTGGTGTACCTGCTGGCCGCGGTGCTCGGCGTGGTCGCGTTCCGCACGCTGAAGCTGCCCCCGATGCTGGGCTACCTCGTCGTCGGCGTGCTGATCGGCCCGCATGCGTTGGGCGTGGGCGGCCACACCGAAGGGCTGCGGCATCTCGGCGAGTTCGGCGTGGTGTTCCTGATGTTCGTGATCGGGCTGGAGTTCAATCTCTCCAAGCTGCGGGCCATGCGAAGCCACGTGTTCGGGCTCGGCATGTCGCAGGTGGTGCTGACGATCGTTCTCGGCGCGCTGGGATCGCTCTTCCTCGGGGCGCTCGCGCCCCAGCTGTGGAAAATGGAATGGCGCACCGCGGTCGCGCTCTCGGGCGCGCTCGCGATGAGCAGCACGGCCATCGTCGTGAAGTTGCTGGCCGAGCGCATCGAGCTCGAATCGGAGCACGGCAAGCGAGTGATGGGCGTGCTGCTTTTCCAGGACCTGGCGGTGGTGCCGTTGCTGGTGCTCATCCCGGCTTTGGGAAGCCCCGCGGAGCGGCTGCTGACCGAGCTCGCAGTCGCAAGCGCGAAGGCTGCTGCGCTGATCACGGTGCTGCTGGCGGGCGGCCACGCCGTGATGCGCTGGTGGCTCACGCTGGTGGCGCGTCGCAAGAGCGACGAGCTGTTCGTACTGAACATCCTTCTTGTCACGCTGGGCCTCGCGTGGCTCACGGAACTCGCAGGCCTGTCGCTCGCGCTGGGTGCGTTCATCGCCGGGATGCTGATCTCCGAGACCGAATACAAGCACCAGGTCGAGACCGACATCCGCCCCTTTCACGACGTGCTGCTGGGGCTGTTCTTCATCTCGATCGGCATGCTGCTCGACTGGCGGCAGGTGGTGCAGCACTGGGGGCTGGTGCTGCTCCTCGTGACGATGCCGGTGCTCTTCAAGCTCGCGCTGGTCACGGTGCTCACGCGAATCTTCGGCGCGTCGACGGGTGTGTCCCTTCGCACGGGTCTTTACCTCGCGCAGGCGGGCGAATTCGGGTTCGTGCTGCTCACGCTGTCGCAGGACTACGGTGTGTTGCCCGAGCGGCTGCTCAACCCGATCCTCGCGAGCATGGTGCTGTCCATGCTCGCGACGCCTTTCATCGTGATGTCCGCCAACCGCGTCGTGATGAAACTCGTGGCCAGCGAATGGATGATGCAGTCGCTGCAGATGACCACCATTGCGCGGCGATCGATCAACGCCAACAAGCATGTCCTCATCTGCGGGTACGGACGTTGCGGCCAGAACCTCGCGCGCATGCTCGAGCGCGAGAAGATCCCGTACATTGCGCTCGATCTCGATCCCGACCGTGTGCGCCAGGCCAGCGCCGCGGGCGAAGAGGTCGTGTTCGGCGACGCGGCGCGCCTGCAGTCGCTGGTGGCTGCGGGCCTCGCCCGCGCAAGTGCCGTGGTCGTGACTTATCTCGATGTGCCGGGCGCCCTGCGCGTGCTGGCCAATGCACGCGCGCATGCGCCGCAGGTTCCGGTAATCGTGCGCACGCAGGATGACCACGATCTCGAAACATTGCAGGCTGCGGGCGCAACCGAGGTGGTCCCCGAAGCGATCGAGGGATCGCTCATGCTTGCGAGCCATGCACTTGCCCTTGTCGGCGTGCCGATGCGACGCGTGATCCGCATCGTGCAGGACCAGCGCGACGAGCGATACAGCCTGCTGCGGGGGTACTTCCACGGTGCCGACGACGACACGGTGAACGAGCTCGACCAGGAGCGGCTGTCGACGGTGACACTACCGCCGGATGCGAGCTCCCTCGGCCGCGTGGTCAGCCAGATCGCGACGCACGCGCCGGGCATCCGCGTCGTGAGCCTGCGCCGCGGCGACGGCAAGCCGGTGGATCCGTCGACGGATCCGCCGCTGCAAGGCGGCGACACGCTGGTGCTGTCGGGCAGGCCCGAGACGCTGGCGATAGCCGAGGAAAAACTGCTGCGCGGCTAGGAGCGAGTGCGTCAGGCGAAGTGCCCGACCAGCAGCGCTTCGCGCATACGCACGGCGAGCACGGCCGCGAGGCCCGTCGCGAGATTGGCGGCGAGCTTCGGCTGTTCGGCCACGAGGGCCTCGAAGCGGTCCCAGTGCAGACCCCACGCGACGCCGGGGCCGCTTGGCCTGACGGTGGCGCTGCGCGGTTCACCCGAGAAAAAAGTGCCTTCGCCGACGACCGTGCCGGGCAGCAGCGTCGCGAAGGTGCTGCCTCCGACGCTCACCTCGAGCTGACCATCGGCCAGGATGAACAACTCGCGCACGCGATCGCCTTCTTCCATGAGCGCTTCGCCGGCTCGCAAGAAACGCACGGCAAGGTAAGGCGCGAGCGCCTTCCATTCCTGCATGCTCAGCTTGCACTGCAGCGCGTCCTTCGAGTCGAGCTTTGCGACGGCTTCGGCCAGTTGTTCGACTCTCATGCTCGTCTCCGTTGTTCGTCGAGCCGGACGGCGGCGGCTTTCAGCGCAGTTCGCCGTACTGCGTGCCGCTCAGCACGGGCACGCCGTTGCCATCACCTTCGGCCACCTCGGTGTCCTCGAACCCGGTCAGCAGCGTATAGCTTTGCGGACCGTGCTTGGCGCTGCCGTCGAAAGCAACTGCGCTCGCACCATGAGCAACACCGACGGCGGCGGCAGCGGCGGCAGCGGGGTTGTCGACGCCGGATGCCATCGCCTGCTTGAAAGCCGCCACTTCGTCGGGCTGGATCGGTTCGAATGACGAACGCGTCACCGGCTTTGGCTCGAGCGGCGCGGGCGCGGAGACCAGAGGCGCGGGTTGCGAATCCTCCTGGGGTGCTGCACGCGCAAGCGCCTGTCCCTTCGGGTCGCCCACGGCCACGTGCTCGCTCATGCGCCAATAGACGGCCGTGACGAGGATGTCGTGACGCGACTTCGCCGACTGCGCGACCATGGCTTCGATCTCGCCGAGCTGCGACGTCTCGACGCCGCAGTTGCGCGCCAGGTCGATCATCACGAGGAACTGGCGGCCCCGCCCGTCGAGCGAGAGCACCTTGAATTTGTAGCTGGCCGTCAGCACGCCGGCGCGCATCATCGATTCACGAACGTCGGCATAGAGCAATTCACGACGCGCCATGCGCTCGTGCTTGCGGTTCGCCGGTTGCGCGTTGTCGATGGGAATGTCGCGGCGATTGCCGCGCCTGACCGGGCGCGTGGGCTCCATGCGCGACAGGCCCGAGCTTTCGGGCAGGGACTTGGTCGATTTCTTTTCCGGGAAGATCCAGGAGAACAAGGACATGCGATGCCTTTAACGAATACTTTCGTCAGAGCCGAAGAGCAGTGTAGACGTCTTCGTGCGATCCGCAGGAACTATTTCGCACGCGTGCACGAGCGCGCACGCGTGTTGCGTTGAGAGTCCGTGAAAAAGTTGGGCTCAGGTGACTGCGGCGCGCTTGGGCTTGTTGGTCAGGCGACGCGAGACCAGCGAGCCGAGCGCCATCGCGATTTCGAGCGCGAGGGTCGGCTGCCGATTGGAAAGCTCGGTAAATCGAAGTGGCGTGAGGCACCACAGCTTGGTGGGTACCGCGGCCTGCACCGTCGCGCTGCGCGGCTGTCGCGTGAAGAACGCGCCTTCGCCCACCGCGGATCCGGGACCGACGACGGCCAGCCGCACGCGGCCCTTGCTGTCCTCGTAATGCACGGCAAGGCTGCCGCTTTCGACCACATAAAGAGTGCGATCGGTGGCGTTCTGCGCAATGAGCACCTGCCCCGTTTTCACCTCGGTTGGTTGCAAGTAGCTGCCCAGCATCTCCCATTGCACCGGCGAAAGCGCAGGCGCAAAGGAGTCGTTCGAGGCGTTCTGCTCGATTGCCTTGACGAGCCCCTGAACGTCGAACCGGACGGGGTTGCGCATCGGTGCATTCATGATGAGCGCACGTTACGCGAGCCGCAGAGCTTGCGACAAGCGACGCGATGAAAGATTTGTAACGACGTCCGAATAAGCGTCATGCAAAAGTAGGGTGGCCGATGGGTGCGGCTACCGCTGCCGCCCTACTTGCCGATGCAGAACTTCGAGAAGATCACACCAAGCAGGTCGTCGGCGCCGAACTCGCCCGTGATTTCGTTCAATGCGTTCTGCGCCAGCCGCAGTTCTTCCGCAAGGAGATCGAGCGCCTGCGCTTCGCGCGCGAGAAGCAAGTCCGCTTCGCCCAAGTGCGCCTGCACACGCCGCAGCGATTGGACGTGACGTTCGCGCGCGATGTAGATGCCCTCGGGCGCGGCCTGCCAGCCTGCCACATCGAGAAGTTTGCGCCTGAGAGTGTCGAGGCCTTCGCCGGTCTTGGCCGACAAAATCACGCCTGCATGCAAAGACGAAGGCGCCGCGTCCGACTTGTTCCAGACGTCGATGACCGGCGCCCTCACCTTCTGGCGGAGGACGTTCGCGATCGCGTGGTCGCCAAGCCGGTATTCATCGCTCTGCGCGCGCGTGAGGTCGTGCAGAAACAACACCGCATCCGCCGCCTCGATTTGGCTCCATGCGCGCTCGATGCCGATGCGCTCCACGTGATCGCTGCTCTCGCGCAAGCCCGCGGTGTCGACCACATGCACCGGTACGCCTTCGACCTGGATCGATCCGCTCACCACATCGCGCGTGGTGCCGGGCATCGGCGTCACGATCGCGAGTTCCGCACCCGCGAGCGCATTGAGCAGCGAGCTCTTGCCCGCATTCGGCTGTCCTGCGATGACGACCTTGATCCCCTCGCGCAGAAGCGCGCCCTGCTTCGCGTGCTCGAGCACGTTGGCGAGCGTTGCGCGCACGCGTTCGAGCTGGCCTTTCGCATCGGCTTTCTGCAGGAAGTCGATCTCCTCCTCAGGAAAATCGAGCGTCGCCTCGACGAGCATGCGAAGGTGGATCAACGCGTCGCGCAGTTCGTGGATCTCGCGCGAGAACGCGCCCGACAGCGACCTTCCGGCGCTGCGCGCTGCAGCCTCGGTACTTGCATCGATCAGGTCCGCAATCGCCTCGGCCTGCGCGAGATCGATCTTGTCGTTGAGGAACGCGCGCTGCGTGAACTCACCGGGCTGGGCGACGCGCATGCCCATCGCAGCGCCTGCTTCGAGGCAGCGCGCGAGTAAAAGTTGAAGTACCACGGTGCCGCCGTGTGCCTGCAGCTCGAGCACGTCTTCACCCGTGTACGAATGCGGCGCCGGGAAGTGGATCGCCAGGCCATGGTCGAGCGCTTCGCCTTGCGCATCGAGGAAGGGCAAGTAGGTCGCTTCGCGAGGCTTCAGCGGCCGGGCGCAAACCGCGTCGATGACGGGCTGGATGTTTCTGCCCGAGACGCGCACGATGCCCACCGCGCCCCGGCCGGGGGCCGTGGCGATGGCAGCGATCGGGTCGTTCAGGGTGGCGAGCACCCGTCGATTGTCAGCGGAACTTCGGCAGGTTGAATTGCACCGGCACGCCCATGCGCGTGTTGATCAGCCATTGCTGCGCGATCGACAGGACGTTGTTCGTGATCCAGTACAGCACCAGGCCGGCCGGGAAGTAGAAGAACATGACCGAGAAGGCCAGCGGCATGATCCACATCATCTTGGCCTGCACCGGGTCCGGCGGCGAGGGATTCAGCGCGGTCTGGAACAACGTCGACAGCGTCATCACGACCGGCAGGATGTAGTACGGGTCTTTCTGGGACAAGTCGTGGATCCAGCCGATCCAGGGTGCGCCGCGCATTTCCACCGACGCGAGCAGCACCCAGTACAGCGCGATGAAGACGGGGATCTGGATCATGATGGGGAAGCAGCCGCCCATCGGGTTGACCTTCTCCTCCTTGTAGATGCGCATCATCTCCTGCTGCATCTTCTGCGGCTCGTCCTTGTAGCGCTCGCGCATGGCCATCACTTTCGGGTTGATGGCCTTCATCTTCGCCATGCTCTCGTAACCCTTGGCCTGCAACCAGTAGAAGGCGATCTTGATCAGCAGCACCAGCGCCATGATCGACCAGCCCCAGTTGCCGATCACGTTGTGGATGTGGGAGAGCAGCCAGTACAGCGGCTTCGCGATGATGGTGACGCGCCCGTAGTCCTTCACGAGTTCCAGGCCGGGCTCGATCTTCTCGAGCTCGCGCTCGTCCTCGGGGCCTGAATAGAAACGCGCGTCGACGGACTTCGTCGTGCCGGGCGCGACCGCGGCCAGCGGCACGATCATGCCCACCGAGTAGTTGTTCGTGTCGGGCACCTTGCGCACGAAAAGCTCTCGCTTCACGCCTTCGGGCAGGATCCACGCGCTCGCGAAGTAGTGCTGCACCATCGCGACATAGCCCGTCGACGATTCCTTCTGGATGTCGACCTTGTTCTTGTCGATGTCCGAGAAGTCCACCTTCTGGAACTTCTGCTCGGCCGTGTACACGGCGGGGCCCGTGAAGGTCGAATAGAACGACGAGCCGGACGTCAGCTTGCTGCCGTCGCGCACCAGCTGCAAATAAAGCTGCGGCGTGACCGGCTGCGTGCCCGTGTTGACGACGTCGTACTTGACCGGGATTTCGTAGGAACCGCGTTTGAGCGTGTACGTCTTCACGAGCTTCACGCCGTTCACGTCGGGCGACTCGAAGCGCACCGTCATCTGGTCCTGGCCGTCCTTGAGCTGCTTGTCGCCGCTGAAGGTCATCACCGTCTTGTGGTTCGGGAAATCGCCGCCGATCAGGCCCGACTCCGCGACGTAGGTGTGGCCGGCCGCCTCGTTCAGCAACACGACGTGGCCTTCGCCGTTGTCGCCCGCCTCCTTCAGCAATTCCGTACGGATGAGCGAGCCGCCTTCGGTGTCGAAGGTCAGTTGCATGACGTCGGTCGACACCGTGATCTTCTGGCTTGCTGCGGCCTGCGCTGCGGCACCTGTGCCGGGCACCGCGCCTGCCGTGGCCGCTTGCGGCGAGGAGCTCGACGCGCTTGGCATGCTCGACGGGCCTGTCGGCGCCTGCGCGGTGGCGACCTTCTTCGGCGCTTCGGGGAAGAAGGTGGCGGAGCGGCCGTTATGGACCTGCCACTTGTCCCAGAGGAGCACCAGCGCGAAGCCGAAGATCACCCACAGGATGGTGCGTCGAATGTCGGTCATGAGTTGTTTTTGGAAGTCGGGGTGAGATGGGTGAAGAGGCGCGGCTTTTCAAGCGGCACGGGGTCGTCGCCGCCAGCGCACCACGGGCCGCAACGCGCGATGCGCCGCGCGGCCAGGTAGCTGCCGGCAACCGCACCGTGACGCTGCACGGCTTCGATCGCGTAGGAAGAGCAGGTGGGCGAATAGCGGCAGCTCGCCGGCAGCAGCACGCCCAGGCTGAGCTGGTAAGCACGCACGAGCATGACGAGCAGCTTGCGCATCATGCCTGTGCCCGCTCGAATAGTTGGGAGATCTCGCCGCGGACCGCACTCTTGAGCGCGTCGGAGGTGGCGGACCGGAATTGCACACGATCGAAACCCGCGCGCAGGCGCACGATGTACGCGGCGGGGGAAAGTTTTGCGGCCTGGCTCAAGGAATAGACCTGCCGTTTGATCGTGTTGCGCGTAACGGCCCTTTTGGCCCAGCGCTTGGGAAGCACAACGCCGATGGAAGGATAGTCAGCTTCAACCGGCATGCGGTGCAGCGCGAAGTGTGCGGTGCGGGCGACGATGCCGGCGGCCATGACGGCCTGGAACTGCGCCCGCGTCTTCAGCCGCTGCACGGCGTTGTGCGCGAGGGACCGCGGGCGCTGGGGCCTCAGACGGCCAGGCGCTTGCGACCCTTGGCGCGACGGGCATTGATGACGGCGCGGCCACCACGGGTCTTCATGCGAACGAGGAAGCCGTGGGTGCGGGCGCGGCGCACTTTCGAGGGTTGGTAGGTGCGTTTCATGATTGCTTCTCGGGGAAACCCAAGATTATAGCTGGCAACGCCCCCAAGCCAGCGACCGCAGCCATGGTCAGGTGGCACATCGCCGGGCCTTTGTCAAAGCCAAGTTCAGCATAGGGCCGAAGAGCTTCATCGCCAAAACGTCTTTGTGGACAACATGCGGGCAATGTAGACTCCGGCCCTTTCCGAAAACGACAATATCCACAGAGGGCAACTGCCGGACATGAGCGAGGGGCACAAGAGCAGCTTGGCGGCTTCAGCCAGCATGGGTGCAGGCGACAGCCTATGGCAAGCCTGCATCGACCAGCTGGCGCAGGAGCTTCCTGAGCAGCAGTTCAACACCTGGATCAAGCCACTCGTGGCCCAGGTTTCCGACGATTTTTCGAAGGTCACGGTGTTCGTGGCCAACCGGTTCAAGCTCGACTGGATCCGTGCGCAGTACGCCGGCCGCGTCGCGGCCATGCTCGAGAAGCTGTACGGTCAACCCGTACAGCTCGAGTTAGCACTCGCTCCACGCGAGAACAGCAACCGCGTCTACGCCACGGCGGCCAATTCCGAGATGGGCCCGGTGGTCGAGCCGGTCGACATCGAGCCGGACGCGCCGGGAACCGGTTTCAAGAACCGGATCAACACGTCGCTCACCTTCGACAACCTGGTCGAAGGCACGGCCAACCGCATGGCACGCGCCGCGGCGATGCACGTGGCCGGAACCCCCGGCCACCTCTACAACCCCCTGTTCATCTATGGCGGCGTCGGGTTGGGGAAAACCCACCTGATGCACGCCGTCGGCAACAAGCTGCTGGCCGATAAGCCGGGCGCCAAGGTGCTCTATATCCACGCCGAGCAGTTCGTCTCGGACGTGGTCAAGGCCTACCAGCGCAAGACCTTCGACGAGTTCAAGGAACGCTACCACTCGCTCGACCTCCTGCTGATCGACGACGTCCAGTTCTTCGCCAACAAGGACCGCACGCAGGAGGAGTTCTTCAACGCGTTCGAGGCGCTTCTCACCAAGAAGAGCCACATCGTCATGACCAGCGACACCTACCCCAAGGGCCTGGTCGACATCCATGAGCGCCTGATCTCCCGCTTCGATTCCGGCCTGACAGTGGCCATCGAGCCGCCAGAGCTCGAAATGCGCGTAGCCATCCTGATCAACAAGGCCCGCACCGAAAACGCCGAGATGCCGGAGGAGGTTGCCTTCTTCGTCGCGAAGAACGTGCGATCGAACGTGCGCGAGCTCGAAGGCGCATTGCGCAAAATCCTTGCGTACTCGCGGTTCAACCAGAAGGAAGTCTCGATCCAGCTCGCCCGGGAGGCGCTGCGCGATCTGCTCTCCATCCAGAACCGCCAGATCTCCGTGGAGAACATCCAGAAGACGGTGGCCGACTATTACAAGATC
>DATJJL010000180.1:0-15238 GCA_035492155.1 Ramlibacter sp.
CATCGCACTCGCGATCGCGTCGACATCCAGCGGGTCGACCAGCAGCCCCGCGTCGCCGACCACTTCCGGAAGCGAAGATGACGTCGATGCGATCACGGGCACGCCGCAACCCATCGCCTCCAGCGGCGGCAGGCCGAATCCTTCGTAGAGCGACGGGTAAGCCATCGCTGCCGCGCCCGCCGTGACGGTCGCAAGTTCTTCGCGCGCGAGGTAGCCCAGCACCTTCACCTCGCCGCGCGCGACCAGCGGGCCGATCACGGACTCGATGCCCTGCGTGCGCCAGCCGCTCGCGCCGACGAGCACCAGCGGAAATTGTTCGCGCAGCGGCCGGGGCAGCAGCGTGTACGCGCGGACGGTGCGCTCCAGGTTCTTGCGCGGCTCGAGCGTGCCGACGTTCAGCAGATAACTCTTGGGCCGAAGCCCGTGCGGACGCAACGCGGATTGCAGTTCGCCTTCATGCAGCGGACGAAAGATCGGGTCCATCCCGATGGGGATTGCGCGGATGCGCTCGGGCGCGATGCCGAAGACCTCGACGATCTCCCGCTTCACGAATTCGGAATCGGTGAGCACGAGCCGGGCACGCCGCAGCCCGGGCTCGAAATACTTGTTCATCGCGCGCACGCGTTCGGCCGGGTGCGTTTCAGGGTGGCGGATCCACGAGAGGTCGTGCACCGTGAGCACGAGCGGCGCATCGACATCGAGCGCCAATGTGTTCGGCTCGTGATAGAGCTCGATGCGCTCCGAGCGCACGCCACGCGCAAGTGCGAGCTGCCGCCAGGCACGCACGAGGTCGTACGCAAAAGGAACGAAGCGTCGCCCGAGCTGGCGGGCCTTCATCCGGTTCAGGCCTGCGCGGCCGGACATCGCTTCGACCTTCCGCTCGAATCGCGAACCGTAGAAGAGGAACAGCTCGAGCCCTTGCATCGCAGCCAGGCGAAGCGCGAGTTGGTAGGTGTACTGCCCGACTCCGGTCAGCGGCCCGCTGAGCGCTCTTGCGTTGTAGGCGACTCGCATGTTCACACGGGTGTCCTCGCCCAGGTGGCTTCGAGCGCGATTGCGGCGTCGGCCAGGTCTTGTTCGGCCGCGGGCCCGAAGGCGCCGATCGATTCGACGGCTTTCCAGTAAGGCCGGTGCTGCGGATGCGCGTCGAAAGATTCGATGGCATCGCGGTATTGCCGTGCGATGGCCGCAGGGTCATGCTCGCGCGCGACGTACGCGCGCCCCGCATCGGCGAGGCGTCGACGCTCGGCATCGTTTGCGCGCAGACGCTGGAGCGCATCGACAAGCTGCGCATCGCTGAACACATCCGGCAACATGGCGAATGTGTCCGCCGGGTACTCCGCGTTAGAGCCGTTCGCGTTGGCGATCAGCGGTACGCCCCAGGCCAGGCAATCGAGCACCGCGCCCGAGGTCTCGCCTCGCGACATCGTTCGCAGTTGCACCGAGAGATCGGCCGACGCGAGGTAGTGCTCGTACATCGCGCGTGATGCGTAGCCCGTGATCGACACGCGCGGCGATTGCTCGACCAGCCGCTGCACCCGGTCTCCGTAAGGCGTGTCCCAGTTCTTGCCGACGAGCACGAGCCTGCATCGGGGATCTTGCGCGAGCGAAGACGCGCGCCACGCGTCCAGCAATCCGTGATTGATCTTGCCTTCGCCGATGTGCCCGAACGAGCACACCAAGAAGTCGTCGGGTGCGACGCCGAGCTCGTGTCGCGCGACCTCGCGGTCTACAGCGCCTGGCAGCGTGCGCAGATGCGGGATGCGACGCCAGTCGCGCGAGTAGCCCTTGCCATACCAGTCATCCGCCGCTCGCGTGGACCAATGCGAATGCACGATCACGCCTTTCGCGCGTTCCACCACGAGGCGATTGACCGGATACCGCGCGATCGCCTCTTCGCGTCCATGAGCGCCATCGAACTCCACTGCGTCGCGTCCATGCGAGCGCAGCAGCGCGCGGCGAAACGCATCCGGAACGCCGCCGTGCCACTCCATCCAGTTCAGCGCCCCGCCGAGGAAGAAGTCGTGCAGCACCACCACGCCGGGCACTTCGCGCAGCAGGCGGAACATGTGTGCGTGATGCAGCGAATTGCCGAAGTGATAGAGCACCCGGTCGTACGACTTCGCATCACCACGGAAGGCGGCGACATCGCGCACTCGCAGATGCTTCAACACCTCAGGCAGGTCGGCGGTGGCCTGGTCGTGGACGAGTTCGATCTCGTAATGCGCCTCGAGCGCCGGCACCAGTTCGCGGCAATAGTCCGCGATCCCGGATTGGAGAGGCGGCAATGGCGTGAGCAACGCGAGGCGAGGGCGGCGCGAAGCAATCGGCATCGGGCGACTGCGCTCGCGATGCAGTTGCTCCATCGCATCCAATGCAACGCGCGCCGTGTGCTCCCACGAAAACCGCGCGGCCTGTGCAAGCGCGTGCGACTTGAGCGAGGCGCGATACGCATCGTCCTCGAGCGCGCGCCGCATTGCAGCGGCGATGGCCTCGGGCGAGCGCGGATCGAACGTCGCGTCTTCGCGCCCGATCACTTCGGGGATGCTGCTCGTGTTCGATCCGATGGCGGCCGCGCCGCACATCATTGCCTCGAGCGCGGGCAGGCCGAAGCCTTCATGCAGCGAAGGAAAGACGAAGAGCTCGCAGCTGCGGTACAGGTCCGCGAGGTCCTCGTCGGAGACGAAGCCCGTCATGACGAGGTCCTCCGCAGCGATGCCGGCGCGACGCGCAACGCTTGCAAGATGCTTGCGCGACTTCTCATCCGCCTGGCACACGATCGCGAGCTGAAGGCGCGAGCGCAATGCAGGCGGCAGCAGGCCGAATGCGTTGACCAGCCCTTCGATGTTCTTGCGCCAGTCGATGCCGCCCGTGTACATCAGGAAAGGGCGAGTCAGGCCGAATCGCTGCGCCGCGCCCGCAGGCGGCGCCGGAAAGAACAACTTCGGATTCGAAGCCGATGAGATGTTGACCACCTTGCCGAGCCGATCCGGCAGCACGGATTCAGCCTCGATGCAGGCCGATGCCGAGATGCCCAGGAGCAGCGCCGCGCGTCGCATCGCATCGAGCTTGCGCCGATACCAGGCCTGAACGACTTCGTCGGTGAGGTAACGCTCGCGATAAAGCCACGGGATGAAGTCGTAGAGCGTGACGGCAGTCGGCACACCATCGAGCGGCGGGTCGATGTCGGTCGCACAGTCGTCGCCGAGTCCCTCGAACAGGCTGCTCATGTGCACGACATCCGGCGCGACCTGCTGGATCGCGCAGCGGCGCACCGCCTGCGCGACGCGCGTTCGCCACGAGACATCCACATCGCGCTGCGAGCATCCGGGCGGTAGGTGGAAGACGTGAATGCGATCCTCGGGCACGAGACCCGCCAGGCTCGCGCGGACGGACACGACCGCATCGGCAAAGGCAGCATTGAGCAGCACATGGAATTCATGCTGTGTTCCTGCGCGCAACATCGCCTGCGCCAGCGCCATCGAATAACGGCCGATGCCTCGATGGCGGCTGCCGGTCGTCTGGCAGCCTTGCAGGTCCAGCAGGATCTTCATGGGCGCGTGCGCGAGTCGTCGATGGCGCCCTGCAGGTCCAGCAGAACGCGAAGCTGCGCGTCGCCCAATTCAGTGACGGCCGTTGCAGTTGCAAGAGGTGTCGATGCGGCGCGGCGAAGCCGGGTCTTCAGCGAAGGGAAGCGGATGAAAAGGGGCCGGGCCAGCCTCGCGAGCCACGGCATGCGCCCCAAGGTCGGCAAGGCCCGTTGCAGAATGGGGCGGATCATTATTCGATTCTGCCGTACGGCCGAGTTCAACGAGTCGAGTGCAAGGCGGCGCCTAGAATCAGAGCATTCCCAATAACAACTGTTCGTGATGGCTGAAGGCCCCCTGATCATTCCCGTCATCCTGTCCGGCGGCGCCGGCACACGGCTGTGGCCGGTCTCGCGCGAAGGACATCCCAAGCCTTTCATGAAGCTGCCCGACGGCCAGACGCTGCTCGACAAGACGGTGCAGCGCGCCGTGCGCGCAGGCACGGCAGGGCGCCTGCTGCTGGTGACGAATCGTGATTACTACTTCGTCTCGAAGGACGAGGTCGGCCGCTCGCTCTGCGGCGGCGACGGTGCGACGCAAGCGACCTACCTGCTCGAGCCCGTTGGCCGCAACACTGCCGCTGCGATCGCGGCTGCCGCACGCTGGATCGCCGATGAGGTGGGTGAGTCCGCCGTCATGCTCGTGCTGCCTGCCGACCACCTGATCGAGCCCGTCGAGGATTTCGTGGCAGCCACGCGCGAGGCCGCGGCGCTCGCGGCGAAGGGCCAGCTCGTCACTTTCGGCATCAGGCCGACGTCGCCCGAAACGGGCTACGGGTACATCCAGGCGGGCCCACCGCTCAACGGTGGCGCAGCACGCTCGGCGGTTCGCTTCGTGGAAAAGCCCGATCCGGAAACGGCGCGCAAGTATCTCGCCAGCGGCGATTTCCTGTGGAACAGCGGCATGTTCTGCATGCAGGCTGGCACGCTGCTGCGGGAGCTTGCCGCGCATCGTCCCGAGCTGGCGCAGGCAATGGACAAGTGCTGGACGCAGACCGGCGCAAAGCCCGGCGCGCCCTTCATCGAACTGCATGCCGACAGTTTCGCCGAAGCCGAAAGCATCTCGATCGATTACGCCGTGATGGAGCCGAGCCAGCGCCTTGTGGTGCTGCCGGTGCACTTCAAGTGGAACGACATCGGCTCCTGGAGCGCGATCGCGGGGCTCGTGCAACCCGAAGCCGCGGGCAACCGGGTGCAAGGAGATGCGGTGGTGCTCGACTGCGACGACTGCTTCATCCGCTCGGAAGACCGCATGGTCGCGGTCGTGGGATTGCACGGCGTGCTCGTCGTCGACACGCCCGATGCGCTGCTGGTCGCGGACGCCGGCAGTGCGCAGCGCGTGAAGGACGTCGTTGCACAACTCAAAAAGCGCGGCCACGAAAGCTATCGCCTGCACCGCACGGTGACGCGCCCGTGGGGCACGTACACGGTGCTCGAAGGCGGGCCCGGCTACAAGATCAAGCGCATCGAAGTGCGCCCCGGCGCCGCGCTCTCTTTGCAGATGCACCATCACCGCAGCGAACACTGGGTCGTGGTGAGCGGCACGGCGAAGGTCGTGTGCGACGAACGCGAGTTCCTCGTGCTCAAGAATCAGTCCACCTACATTCCCGCAGGCAAGAAGCATCGCGTCGAGAACCCGGGCGTGATCGACCTCGTGATGATCGAGGTGCAAAGCGGCGACTATCTCGGCGAGGACGACATCGTCCGCTTCTCGGACATCTACGGCCGCGCGGACGCGGGCGCTAAGTAGGCTCGTGGGCCGCGAGGCGCTCCAGCGCCTTGCGGTCTCGCACGATCAGGCGGTGGTGGTCCTTCTCGACAACGTTTCCGTCGGCGAGAACCTTGATCGCGCGCGAAACGCTTTCGCGACTGGTGTTGGCCATGATCGCGAGTGCCTGCTGCTTCGGCGGATGATCGATGACCACGAGCCCGCCCGGTGCAACCTTGCACAGGCGCAGCAGCAACGCATAGACACGCTGCGACGCATTGGGCAGGCAAAGAATCATCTGGTAGATCGATGCGCCGCGCAGCCGCGCCGTGAGGCCGAGCAGGATTCGCTCGGCCACGAGCGGGTTGTGCCGGAAGAGTTGCCAGGCCTGCGCCTTCGGTATCAACGCGACGAGCGAGTTTTCCATGGCAACGACCGAGGCCGACCGCGGCTCGCCATCGATGATCGACAGCTCGCCGAAATAGTCGCCCGGCATCAGCAGGTTCAGGCCGATCTCGCGCCCGCTCTCGGTCACGTCGAGCACTTGCAGCCGACCCGAGACGAGAAAGAGAAGGTGATCGCCCGGAGCGCCCTTCGAAAGGACCTGCTGGCGCTTCTTGAGCTCGCGCCACGTGGTGACCGCTGCCGTCTCGGCCAGTGTGCGCGCATCCACCCCTTCGAAAAGCGGAAGGCGCACGAGCAGTCGCGACGCTTCGGCCGTGCTTTCTGGACGATTCATCCCCGGGACGGCGCGAGCGCCATGGTTAAACTCCTGCGTTTACCCCACGAAGAATACATTGGTGAGGCGAATGAAACTGCTGGCGACGGGCCATTTGGGCTTCGTCGGGCACGCACTGCGCGAGTTTGTGGCAAATCGGCCCGATTCCGGCGTGCAGTGGTGCGAACTTTCCCGCGAACACGATGTGCGCAATCGCGCCGACCTGGCGCAGATGCTGCGCGAGCATCGTCCCGATTGGGTCGTCCACCTCGCGGCGCAAAGCCACGTGCACGCGTCCTGGAACGACCCCGCCGCCACCTTGCAGACCAACGTCGGCGGCACCGCGAACCTGCTCGCTGCGCTGGAGGACACCGGCTTTACCGGACGATTGCTCTACGTGAGCAGTGCCGATGTCTACGGCGCTGTACCGGAGACGTTGCTGCCGGTCGACGAGCAGGTGCCACCCGCGCCGCGCAGCCCGTACGCAACAAGCAAGGTCGCGGCCGAGATCCTGTGTCGGCAATGGGCGCGCGCCAGGGCGCTGGATTTCGTCATCGCGCGGCCTTTCAATCACACGGGGCCGCGGCAGCGTGAGGAGTTCGCGCTGCCCCGCTTCGCGCGCGAAGTCGCGATGATCCGACTGGGGCTGCGCGAGCCGGTCCTCGCCACGGGTGACCTCGACGTCACGCGCGACTTCCTGGACGTCAATGACGTGGTTGATGCGTACATCCGCCTGCTTCAGCGCGGCGTCAGTGGCGAAACCTACAATGTGTGTTCGGGCCGCGAGGTGCTGCTGCGCGATGCACTGTCGATGATGATGGAGATCGCGGGTGTGAAGGCACAGGTGGTCACAGACCCTGCGCTGCTGCGGCCGTCCGAGCAGCGCCGCATGGGCGGTAGCTGGCGCAAGCTGGCCGAGGCGACCGGCTGGAAGCCCGCCACACCTTTTCGCGACACGCTCGCGAGCCTCGTCAATCACTGGATTTCGGAACTCGAAGAATGACTCGCTCTGCATTGATCACCGGCATCACCGGCCAGGACGGCGCCTACCTCGCGCAACTGCTGCTCTCCAAAGGCTACGAGGTCACCGGCCTGACGCCGCGCCGTTCCACCGACACGCAGTGGCGCCTGCGCGAGCTGGGCGTCGACCGTGACGTCCGCCTTGTGGACGGTGACGTGTGCGATCTGCCTTCCGTGCTGCGCGCATTGGAGGTCTCGAAGGCAAGCGAGGTCTACAACCTTGCGGCGCAAAGTTTCGTGGGCACGTCGTGGCAGCAGCCGGTGCTCACGGGTCAGGTCACCGGCCTGGGCGCAGTGAACGTGCTCGAAGCGGTGCGCCTCGCCGGTCGCGGCATTCGCTTCTACCAAGCGTCCACGAGCGAGATGTTCGGTCTCATCCAGGCCGAGCGGCAGGACGAGAAGACGCCCTTCTACCCGCGCAGCCCCTACGGCGTGGCAAAGCTCTACGCGCACTGGATCACGGTCAATTACCGCGAAAGCTTCGGCATTCACGCGAGCTCGGGCATCCTGTTCAATCACGAGTCGCCGCTTCGGGGCATCGAGTTCGTCACGCGCAAAGTCACCGACGCCGTGGCCCGCATCAAGCAGGGCAAGCAGGACAAGCTCGCGCTGGGCAACATCGATGCCAAGCGCGACTGGGGTTTTGCCGGCGACTACGTCGACGCGATGTGGCGCATGGTGCAGCAGGATCAGGGCGACGACTACGTTGTCGCGACGGGCCGGACGACGACAGTGCGCGATATGTGCCGAATCGCCTTCGGCCACGTCGGGCTGCGCTATGAAGACCATGTGGTGATCGACCAGCAGTTCATGCGGCCTGCGGAGGTCGATGTACTCCTTGGCAATCCCGCCAAGGCGGAAGCCAAGCTCGGCTGGAAGGCAACGACGACGCTGGAGCAGTTGATCACGCTGATGGTCGACGCGGACATGCGCCGCGTCCAGGCCGGGTAGCCGCTTGCGCCGCCTGGCGCGATCGGTGAAATCGGCGCTGGTTCGCGGCGCGGTGGTGCCGATTCTTCGGTGCCTGCCTGCTCTCGGCATGAGTGCCGATCGGCTCGAAGCCGCAAGGCGCCGCCGGGAAAGGAGCGATCCCATCGGCCTGCCGCCGCCGCGGGCGGACGCGGCCAAGCAGCTCTTCCTCGACATCTCCGAACTGGCGGTGTCCGACGCAGGCACCGGCATCCAGCGCGTTGTGCGGCAGGTGCTCAAGCAGTGGCTTGCGTCACCGCCGGCCGGTTGGCAGGTCGAGCCCGTCTACAGCGCCGGCGCCGGCCTGCCGTGGCGATATGCGCGGCGATTTGCCGCCAAGCTCGCCGGGCGCCCGCGATTCTGGGTGAATGAGGATGTCATCCGGCCTCGATCTGGCGATGTCTTCCTCGCCATCGACCTGCACACCAGCTTGCCCGTGGAAAACGAATCGCTGCTCGTCGCGATGCGCGAACGCGGCGTGCGTGTGTGCTTTGCGCTCTACGACCTGCTGCCCGTGCGCATGCCATCGTCGTTCACGCCGGGGATGCAGGCGTCGTTCGATCTGTGGCTGCGCACCGTGTCGAAAGTGGCAGACGGTGTCGTCGCCATCTCGCGTGCGTGCGCCGAGGATTTCATCCGCTGGCTCGACGAACATCCGCCGCAGCGCAACCACGC
The DNA here is from genome assembly GCA_035492155.1 of Ramlibacter sp. Taxonomy (GTDB): domain Bacteria; phylum Pseudomonadota; class Gammaproteobacteria; order Burkholderiales; family Burkholderiaceae_C; genus Ramlibacter. The sequence continues at coordinate 8,677 of DATJJL010000180.1, forward strand.
GTTGGACATCGGCTATTTCCAGTTGGGCGCCGACTTGCCGAACGACATCGACCCGCAACCAAGCCAGCTTGAGAGCGATGCGCTGCGCGACGCAACGGCGCGACCGGCGCTCCTCATGGTCGGCACGCTCGAGCCGCGAAAGGCGCATGCGCAAGCACTCGATGCGATGGAACTGCTTTGGCAACGCGGCGCGGTCTTGAACCTCGTGATCGCGGGCAAGGCCGGGTGGTTGACCGAAGCGCTTGCGCAGCGCCTGCGCGAGCATGCGGAGCTGGGGCATCGTCTTTTCTGGTTCGACAACGCGTCCGATGCGTTGCTTGCGCAGCTTTACAGCCGTTGCATCGCCTTGCTCGCGCCCTCGCAAGGTGAGGGTTTCGGGCTGCCGCTGGTCGAAGCCGCGCAGCATGGCTTGCCGATCATCGCGCGCGACCTGCCTGTGTTTCGCGAAGTCGCCGGCGATCACGCTTTCTATTTCAGCGGCGTTTCTGCCGATGAACTCGCATCGGCGATCGAACGCTGGCTTTCGCTGCACTCGCGTGGTGAGCATCCGAAGCCCGATGGACTGGCATGGGCCGATTGGCAGCGCAGCGCGGCGTCGCTAGAAGACGTCGTGCTGAACGGCCGCTGGCTGCGGCGCTGGGGTGCCTGAAGTTTTCGGCTCGGGCAAACCGAAGACTTCGATCGGTTGAGTCAGCCCGCGCAGCGTGACCGGCCCCAGTGATCGCAGCATCGCATCGATGCCGACGCGCGCCTGCGGCCCGACGATGAGGGGCTCTTGCATCTCGCGCGCAAGCTCCTGCAAACGCGAAGCGAGATTGATGCACGTGCCCACGGCGGTGTAGACGCTGCGCGACGAGCTTCCGAGATCGCCCACCAGTGCTTCGCCGGCCTCGATGCCGATCCGCATGCCTATCGGTTTTTCGCCTCGCGAGGCACGCAGTGCATTGAGCACCGCCAGTGCGTCGAGCATTTCGAGCGCGGTGCGCCACGCACCCGTCGCGTGATCGTGCCGATCCAGCGGCGCACCCCAGAAAGCGATCAATCCGTCGCCCGTGTAGCGGTCTAGCGTGCCGCCGCTGCGCAGCACCGGCTTCGTGATCGCCTCGAGAAATTCCGTCGTGAGCCGCGCCGAATGTTCGAGCCCCGATTCGGCCGTGAGGCGCGTGTAGCCCGCCATGTCCGCGACGAGGACGGTGATCTCCTTGCGCGACGGCGTGAGCGTGTTCTCCAGGCCTTGCCGCACGAGCAGGCGCAGCACCGGCTCGGCCACATAGTGCGCGAGCGTGCCCAGGATGCGCCGCGATGTCCTGCGCGCCTCGGCGAGGTCGAGCGCCAACCAGGCGCTCGCGAAGGTGATGAACGCCGAAAGCGGCGGCAGCACCGCGGGTGCGGAGCCTGCGCCGAAGGATGCGGCGCAAAGCGCGAGCCAGACGCCGCACAGCAGGAGCAAGAGCGGAACGCCCGCCGCCATGCTCCACGCGAATGCCGCTGCCAGGGCGACGATGCCGCTGACGGCAGCGAGCACCGACAGAAGCTGCGCGTCGACGCGCCATCCCCCGACTCGCGGGTCGTCCAGGGCGTGCAGCAATTCGGCAAGCACCTGCGCGTGAACCAGAACGCCGGCGGTGACCGGCTCGACCGGCGTAGCCACGTAGTCGCTCAGGCCCACGGCCGATGAGCCGATAAGCACGTAGCGGCCGCGCACGACGGCAGGATCGACCTGACCTTGCAGCACCGCTTCCGCCGGCAATGTGAAAAACGACGGCACGGCCAGGCGAAAAGGCACGCGCCAGACTTCGTGGCCATGCGTGCCCAGCCCTTTCAACGCGCGTTCTGCGGCACGCGGATCGACGCATTGCATCATCGCGAGCGCCAGCGTGGGGTAGACATGGCCTTGCACTTGCGCATGCAGGAGGATGCGCCGCACGACGCCGTCGGCATCCGGCCGCACGGAGATATGGCCGACGCAGCGTGCATCGCGAAGCCGCGCGTTGTTGGCCACATAGCCCGTCGCCCGTGGAATGCTGTTCGAAGTGTTGCCCGCGGGAGTGCCGCCGGAGAGCGTACCGATGGCGATGCCGGAGCCGCGGTCGACGAAATCGAGCACCTGCGCGAGCGCGAGCGGCGCGTTCTGCGCGAGGGAAGCCAGCCGCGCGTCGCCTGCGGTATCGGCAGGCTCGGGCAGCACCATATCCAGCGCAACGCCCTTGGCTCCCAGTGGGCCCAGCAGTTCCTCGATGAGGTCGGCCATGCGTGCGCGGCTCCAGGGCCACATTCCGATCTTCTTGAGCGACTCTTCGCTGATGTCCACGACGACCACGCCGGGCACCCTCTCTTCGGGTGTGGAGCGGATGGTCAGCGCGTCGCGGCTGCTTTCTTCGAGGAGCTGCAGCGGCGGCAACAGCCAGAAACATGCGGCGACGAATGCGGCCGCAAGGCCTGCGGCCATTGCGCGCCGCAGCGCCGCGCGCAGGGGCGGGCGGTTCGGCGAGGGTGACGTGGCGGCGCGGTCCATGCGATGTTGCTGCTACGGGCAACGTTATACTGCCTCGCCCTCCCGCAAGCGGCACTCCCGCATTTCAATGGACCGCGAAGCCCATCGTCCCCCGGCCGTCCTGCGCCTCGCCGCCTGGAGCGATTTCATCCTTGCCAGCGCTGCCCGCGAACTGCAATCGCGTTATGCGCGATCGCTCCTCGGATGGGTGTGGCTCGTGCTGCCGCCGGTGGTGCTCATCGGGATCTACACGCTCGTATTCAGCCGCCTCATGCGCGGCGCGGGCGCGCTGCCGAATCACGGTCCTTTCACCTACAGCATCTATCTTTGCGCCGGCCTGCTCACATGGCAGTGGTTCTCGGAATTGATCACGCGCGTGGCCGGTGTTTTCACCAACCACGCGACGATGCTGAAGAAAACCATCGTTCCCTGGTACGCGTTGCTGGGCGTGGACGTTCTCGTCACCAGTTTCGGGCTGTGCATGCAGGTCGGGCTGTTCGCTCTCGTGCTGGTGGTGATCGACCAATGGCCCGGATCGCGCGCGCTGGCGTTTTTTCCGCTCGTGCTTTGCCAGGCTCTTTTCGCGGTGGGGCTCGGCCTGGGTCTGGCGGTGATGCAGGTGTTCTTCCGCGACGTGGCACTGGCGCTGCCGCTCGTGCTGCAGCTTTGGTTCTGGCTCACGCCGATCGTTTATCCGCTCGCCGCCATTCCGCCCGGCGTGCAGCAGTTGATGCAATGGAACCCGATGCAGCCGATCACGGCGGGGTACCAGCACATCGTCATGGCGCCCGACATCGCCGCGCCCTGGCTGCAAGTGGCCGGCGTGGCGGCCATATCGTTCGTCCTCCTGATGCTGTCGCTGCGCCTGCTGCGACGCAATCAGGGGCCTTTGCGCGACGAGCTCTGACGATGATGGAGATCGGTGCGCCCGTCGTGTCGGTACGAGGCCTGGGCAAGTGTTTCCGGCGCTATCCCAATCGCTGGGCACAGCTGCGCGAGATCGTCACGGGCCGCACGGAGCATGAGCCTCACTGGGTGTTTCGCGACCTCAATTTCGAGATCGCAAGCGGCGAAGCGGTGGGCCTCGTCGGGCGCAACGGAGCGGGCAAGAGCACGCTTCTCAAGCTGCTCACGGGCGTGCAGTTGCCCACCGTAGGGGCGATCGAGCGGCGCGGCAGCATCGCCGCGATTCTCGAGCTGGGCGTCGGTTTCCATCCCGATTTCACGGGCCGCGAGAACGCGCGGCAGCAACTGCTGCTGCAAGGCGTGCGCGAAGAGCGCGTGCCCGAACTGTTGCCGCAGGTCGAAGAGTTCGCGGAGATCGGCGAATACTTCGACGAGCCCGTGCACACGTATTCGTCGGGCATGCAGATGCGCGTCGCGTTCAGCGCGGCTACGGCAATGCAGCCGGATGTGCTGATCGTCGACGAAGCGCTCGCTGTCGGCGACGCCTATTTCCAGCACAAGTGCTACGAGCGCATCCGCGTCATGCGCGAAGCGGGCGCAGCGATCGTGCTGGTGTCGCACGACCCGTCGCCGGTGCGCAACCTGTGCTCGCGCGCGCTGCTGCTCGACGAAGGCCATGTCGTGGAAGACGGGCCGCCCTCGTCGGTGCTCGAAACCTACAACTTGCTCCTCGCGCCGCGAATGAGCAAGCAATATGCCGAACTGCCCGTCGACGAAGCGGGGCAGGGCCGCCGCGCAGGCACGGGCGAAGCCAGGATCGAATCGGTGCAGTGGCGCCAGGAAGGGCAGCCGCGGCAAGTGCTCGTGAGCGAAGTGCCCGCGCAGCTTGTCGTTCGCGTGCGTGTTTTGCAGCAAGTGGAGGACCTCACGCTCGGCATCCTGATCCGCGATCGCCTGGGCAACGACATGTTCGGAACCAACACGCATCATCACGGGCTCGACCTGCCGACGAAGCCCGGCGAGTACGAAATCGCGTGGGACATGCAAGGCTTCCACCTGGGCTCGGGCTATTACAGCCTCACAGTGGCTGCGCACGCCGGCGCGGAACATCCGGCCGGCAACTACGACTGGTGGGATCGCTGCCTCACGTTCCAGGTGCTGCCGAGAAGCGGTCCGCTTTCCATCGGCCCGTGTTCGATGGACGTGAACGTTTCGTGCGGGGTGGGCTGATGCGCATCTTGGGCAAGTTCATCGACACTCTGAAGTTCCTTCGCTTCGGGCCGACGCAGGTGCAAAGCCTGCAGGAGCAAGTGCGCGATGCGCAGGAAGCCGCGCGGGCAGACAGGGATCGCCAGTCGGCGCACGAAGCGGCGAGCCAGAAATTGCAGGCCCAGATCGCCCAGGCGCACCAGATGATCATCGCTGTCGGGCAGGAGCTCGAACGCGCCCAGCATCGCGCCGCGATGGCCGAATCCGCGAACGCCAACTCGATGCGCGATCTCGGCGATACGCTTCGCCGCGATCTCGATTCGGTGCGCAGCCAGTTGAGCGGCCTCGCGACCGCGCTCGATCGCGCTGTTGCCTCATCGGCCGGCGCAACGACTTCAGTGCCGGCGAGCGTCGCAGCGCTCGAAGAAGGCTTCTATCCGATGCTGGAGAAGCACTTCCGCGGCTCGCGCCAGGACGTCACGCGCCGCCTGTCCGCGTACCGCGAGTCGGTCGACGCGATGCCGCAAGGCGCGGTCGTCGATCTCGGATGCGGCCGCGGCGAATGGCTGGAGCTGCTCGCAAGCTGGGGTCGGGAAGCGATCGGCGTCGATTCGAACGCGCTTTTCATCGCTGAATTGCGCGGCAGGAATCTTCGCGTGGAAGAGAGCGATGCGACGCAGTGGTTGCAGCATCAACCTGACTCGAGCCTCGCCGGCGTGACGGTGTTTCACGTCGTCGAGCATTTGCCTTTCGGCGCGGTGCTGCGCCTCATGATGGAATCGCATCGCGTCTTGAAGCCGGGCGGCGTTCTCGTCGTCGAAACACCGAACCCGGAGAACCTCGAGGTCGCGACCCAGACCTTCTGGCTCGATCCGACACACCAGCGGCCGATGCCGGTCGCACTGGTCGAACTGGCGGCGCGTTATTGCGGCTTCGCGCAATCGAAGGTGCTTCGCCTCAATCCGCCCGAAAGCGGCAACGCGCCGGGCCGAGACTACGCGCTCATCGCGAGCAAGGCGGCGGCGCAGTGAGCGCCCCTCGCATCCTGGTGCTGGGCTCGTACCCGGCGGTGAATCCCCGCCATGGCGGGCAGGTGCGCCTCTCGCAAATCGTTCGCGCCTACGAGTCGAGCGGATTCGAGGTGAAGCAGGCCAGTTTCTTTCCGGGCCATGACTTCTACACGGGCAGCCGCACCGGCCCGGCAGACGTGGCCTTGTCGATTCCATTGCTGCACGACTGGCGCGGCCGGCCGAACGACTGGGTCGAAGACGTCATTGCAGGCGACGTCGCCGCGGCGAACGACTCGCTCGTTGCGTCGCTGGAGAAATATGCGGGCCACGTGGAGCTCGTGCACCTCGAGCAGCCGTGGCTGCTTCCGCTTGTCGAGAAGCTGCGCGATCGCGAGCGAATCGGCGCTTTCCGTCTCGTCTATGGCTCTCAGAACATCGAGCACGAACTCAAGCGCGCGATCCTGCGGCAAAACCATGTATCGGAACAAGACGAAATCTCCGAGGCCGTGCTGGCGCTGGAGCAGCGTTGCGCCGCACAGGCTTCGCTGGTTGTCGCGGTGACCAGCGAGGACGCCGCAGTGCTTGCCGGCTGGACTTCGGCGCCGCTCGTGCTCGCACCCAATGGGATCGCCCCCTGGACGAGCACGCCGGAAAAGCGCGAGCGCTGGACGAAGCAGTTGGGGAACGCGCCGTTTGCGCTCTATGTCGGCAGCGCGCATCCGCCCAACGTCCAGGGCTTTTGCGATTGCTTCGGCTCGAGTCTTGCGAGGTTGTCGCCGGTGCAACGAATCGTCATCGCGGGGCATGTGTCGGAACTGATCCCGAAGACGCCCTGGTTCGAGGAATGGAAGACGCTGAACGCACGCCGCGCGATCGCGGTGGGCATCCTGTCGCAGGAAGACTTGTCCGCGCTGCGCGACCTCGCGCATATGTTCATCCTGCC
>DATJJL010000181.1:0-3221 GCA_035492155.1 Ramlibacter sp.
TTCGACGACGCCGACGGCATCGGAGCCGAGCCCGTTGGGCAGCGCGAGCGGATAGCGTCCCGTGCGGAAATAGATGTCGATGAAGTTGACGGCGATGTACGTGTGCCGCACGCGGGCCTGGCCCGGGCCGGGTTCACCGACGTCGACGTTCTCCAGCCGAAGCACGTCGGCGGCGCCTGTTTCGTGAAAGCGAATTGCGCGAGCCATCCTTGTCTCCTTCAAATCGTTCAGGCTGCTTTGCGAAGGAAACCTTGTTGACGGCCCTTCGCGTTCGGCGCGAAGCCGTTCGCGAGCAGCGTCTCTTCCACGGTGTCGTAGAAGACGCCGATCTTCAGGATCTCGCGCGCCTGCTGCGCGGTAGCGACCGGGCGGCCGAACTCGCTCGCGATGCGCACGAGCTGCCTGACCTGCTCGACCGTCGTCATCTTCTGCGTGCGCGACTGGTTCCAGATGTTGTCTTCGATGCCGCAGCGCACATGCAGGCCCATCGCCATGCCGATCATGTTGATCGGCAGCACGTTGCGCATGCTGCTTTCCACGGTGCACATCGCACCATCGGGCAATGCGCGCACGAAGTTCGCCAGGTTGTAGATGTTCGGCGCGTCCATGCCGCCGGAGATGGCCACCCAGTTCAGCATCAGCGGGCCCTTGTAGATGCCGCGGCGGATGAGGCGCTCCACGGTCTCGAAGCTGTTGAGGTTGTAGAACTGGAAGGCGCTCTGGATGCCGCGGGCCGACAGGCGCCTGATGTGTTCTTCGACGAAGCTCGGCGTCGAGGGCACGATCATCTCGCTGTACGCGCGCATGCCTTCGGGCGTGCCGAGCGATGTGCCTGCGATGTCCTCGACGTCCATGTGCTCGATGACGTTCATCTGCGTGGTGTTCACCGTCACCGTGACCTGGTCGGGCTTCGGGTCGAGCTCCGCGAGCATGTGGCGCGTGTCGTCGGACAGCCACTTCGCGGCGGCGCCATCCGTCTCGGGCGCGAAGGAAATCGAGCCGCCCACCTGCAGGATCATCTCGGGGCAAGCCTTGCGGATGCCGGCGTGCAGCTCGTTGAACTTCGACAGGCGCTTGCTGCCCTTGCCGTCCGGCTCGCGAACGTGCACGTGCAAAACGCGCGCACCTGCTTCGTAGCAGTCCACGGCCTTTTGCACCTGGTCCTCCATCGTGATCGCGATGTCCTGCGGAAAGTCCGAAGGAATCCACTCGGGCCCGTAGGGCGCGGCGGTGATGACCAGCGGCTGCTGGTTTTCGGGGAAGAGATGGCCGTCGAGGAAGTTCATGATGCGTTGTCCTTTGGGTGAGTTCAGAACGGCGTGTCGCCCTTGATGCCTGCGCGTTCCATCTTTCGATGGGACGGCGGGTAGTCCATCACTGCGTAGTGCTGCGTCGACCGGTTGTCCCACATGACCATCGAGTTCGGCTTCCAGCGGAAGCGCACCTGGTATTCGGGGATGAACGCCTGCGAGATCAGGTAACGCAGCAGGTCGCTTGCACCGTGCGTGTAGTCCTGCCCGAAGCGCACATGGGCCGGCGTGTGGAAGTTGGTGAAGTGCGTCGTGAACGCGTTGACGAAAAGAATCTTCTCGCCGGTTTCCGGGTGCGTGCGCACCACCGGGTGCTCCGCATCCGGGAACTGCGCCTTCAGCGCGAGGCGCTTTTCGATCGGCATCGCGGCGCCGAACGACGCTTCGATGCTGTGCCGCGCGCGCAGTCCGGCGATCTGGTCCTTGATGTGCGCGGGCAGCTTGTCGTAAGCCAGCGCCATGTTCGCCCACATCGTGTCGCCGCCGACCCGCGGGCATTCGACACAACGCAGCACGCAACCGAAAGGCGGCTTCTCGCGCCACGTCGCGTCGGTGTGCCAGGCGTTTTCGTAGCGATCGCCCGGCGCATCGGGCGACTTGTAGATCCGCACGAGGCCCGGATGATCCGGGTCGCTGCCTGCGACCGGGTGATCTTCCAGCTCGCCGAAATGACGCGCGAAGGCGACGTGCTCGGCACGCGTGATGTCCTGGTCGCGGAAGAACAGCACCTTGTGCTCGAGCAGCAGCTTGCGCAGCTGCGCGACCAGGCCCGGATCGCGCGACGCCACGCCGAGATTCACATTGCCGAGCTCCGCGCCGATGGCGCAAGTCAGCGGCTCGACCCGGATCGATCGCGTGAGCGAGCGGGATTCGACGACGGCGGGTGCTGCGGACATGGCGGCTTCTCCTTGGATGGTCCAAGGCTAAGCACGCAGGGCGTTTGCGGCCCCCCCGTCGCAGAGGGGGGTGGGCTCGTCAGCTCAGCCGGGTTCGGCGAGCAATCCAAGAATGCGGGCACGCGCAACGAGCTGCTTTCGCGTGCCGGCGTCCAGCTTGGCGAAAAGGTTCTTCATGTGCCACTTGATCGTCTCCTCGCCGATGTTCATGGCAAGCGCGATCTCCTTGTTCGACAGGTTGCGCGCGAGAAGCTCCAGCACCTCGCGCTCCTTCGGCGTGAGGGCCATGCTCGGCATCGCGCGCGCGGTGGCTGCGGGCGCCGGTGTCGCGCGCGGCGGCGCGGGTGTTGCGGACGCCGCCCTGCCCACGAGCTCGCCGAGCCCGGGATGCGCGTCCGCGAAGATGCGCTTGAGCCCGTGCACCTGCGCGAGATCGAGCGCTTCGCGCAGCAGCGTTTCGGCCCGCTCGCCGCAGGCGTCCATGACGTACGCGCGAAGCCCGAGCAGTTCGATGTGCAACCGGCCCTGCTTCACCTCGCGTGCTGTCGCATCGGCTCGCGCGAGCGGATCGAGTGCAGCGCGCCACTTGCGATCGGCGATTGCCGCATACGCATGCGCGATCGCCTTGACCGGCTGCACGCTGCGCCGCCACAAAGGCCCGCGCTCGGCTTGTTCCTGCTCGTAAATCGCGTCCATCGCGAAGCACAGCTCACGGCAAGTCTGCGCGCGAAAGCTGCGTGCGTGCACGCGCACCTGGTCGGCCAGGCTCGCGATGCGCAGGCGCGGCAGCTTGCGCGCAACACCTACCGCATCGAGCGCGCCCAGCAGTTCGAGCGCGCGATGCTCCTGCCCCGCGGCGACGGCGACGCGCGCCATCGTCCGATAGCCGAGCATCACGCACTCGGGCAGCGCACTCCGCTCCAGCACGTCGAGCCGATTGGCGAGCAGCGCACTTGCTTCCTCCGGCCTGTCCTGTTCCCACAGCGACGCCGCGAGCAACGCCGCGGTCATCGTC
>DATJJL010000182.1:0-13157 GCA_035492155.1 Ramlibacter sp.
CGCACGATGCAATCGCGGCGGTCTGGCGGATGGAGTCCGCGAAGATCGTCGCGGTCATCGCCCGCATGGTGCGCGATGTCGGCGTGGCCGAGGAGTTGGCGCAGGACGCGCTGGTCTCCGCGCTCGAAAGATGGCCGCGTGACGGCTTGCCGGACAAGCCCGCGGCTTGGCTCATGGCGACAGCGAAGAACCGCGCGCTCGACCACATCCGCCACGCGAAGCTTGCCGACCAGAAGCACGAGGAGATCGGCCATGACCTCGAAGCGCAGGAGGCGCTGATCGTGCCGGACTTCGTCGACGCCCTGGATGCTGCGCGCGAGGACGAGATCGGCGACGACATGCTGCGTCTTGTCTTCACCGCGTGCCATCCGGTGCTCGCGCCCGAGGCGCGCGTGGCGCTCGTGCTCAAGTTGCTCGCAGGCTTGACCACGCACGAGATCGCGCGCGCCTATCTCGTGCCCGAACCGACGATCGCGCAGCGCATCGTGCGCGCGAAACGCACGCTGGCTGAAGCGCATGTGCCCTTCGAATTGCCGAAGGGCGACGCACTCGCGCCGCGCCTGGCGTCGGTGCTCGAATCGATCTACCTGATCTACAACGAGGGCTACACCGCGACTGCGGGCGAAAAATGGCAGCGCACCGAGCTGTCGAACGAGGCGCTCCGGCTGGGCCGCATGCTCGCCGAGCTCGCTGCGTCCGAGCCGCAGGTGCACGGTCTCGTCGCGCTGATGGAAATCCAGTCGTCGCGTGCGGCCGCCCGCGTCGATGCGCAAGGAAAACCCGTGCTGCTGATGGACCAGGATCGCCGCCGCTGGGATCGCCTGTTGATTCGCCGCGGGCTCGCAGCGATCGAGCGCGCAAATGCGATCGGCGGCGAGCGCGGGCCTTATCTCCTGCAGGCCGAGATCGCCGCTTGCCATGCACGCGCAGTCACCGCGCAGGACACCGACTGGAAGCGCATCGCGCAGCTTTATGGCGAGCTGGCGCAAGTCGCGCCCTCGCCGGTGATCGAGCTCAATCGCGCTGTCGCGGTGGGCATGGCTTTCGGCCCCGCCGAGGGGCTCGCCATCGTCGACAGCATCGCCGGCGACAAGCAGCTTCGCCATTACCAGTGGCTTCCCAGCGTGCGCGGCGACCTCCTTGCGAAGCTCGGGCGAAACGACGAAGCGCGCGCGGAGTTCGAACGTGCCGCGCAGCTTGCAAGCAATGCGCGCGAGCGCGAATTGTTGCAGGAGCGGGCAGCGGCGATGGGGCCGCGTCATTGACCGCACCTACAATCCGGCGCCATCGGCAACGCGTGGAGCAAGTCTCATCGATACCAATTTGTTGAACGAACTGCGCATCGAGGGCCGCGAGCGCGAGCAGGAAGGCGCGCGCGTACCTCGTTGGCTCGTGCCCGCACTCGCTGTCCTTGTCATCCTCGCACTCCTCGCGGGCGCGGCGTGGTGGTGGCTTGCCGCGCGGCCTGTCCCGGTGCGAACGGCTGAAGCGACGACCACCGGGTCAGGCGCGGCGCCCGGTGCCGTGTTGCAGGCCACGGGTTATGTCACCGCGCATCGGCAGGCCACCGTGTCGGCCCAGATCACCGGCACGCTCACGAAGGTCCTGATCGAGGAAGGCGCGCGTGTGCAGGCCGGCCAGGTCATCGCGCAACTGGAGGACGGCGCGCTGCGCGCGGCGCTGGACGTTGCACGCGCCAATGCACGGGCCGCGCAGGCGCAGGTCGTGCAGGCGCAGGCGCAACTCGCACAGGCGCAAGCGGATGCGAGGCGGCAGGACGATCTCGTGGCCCAGGGCATGGTGACGCGCCAGGCCGCGGAGCAGGCACGCACCGCGCTCGCGTCGGCGACCGCGCAGCTGGATGCGCGTCGTCGCGAGGCGGATGCTGGACGCGCCCAGGAGTCGCAGGCCAAGGTGAACTTCGACTACACGGTGATCCGCGCGCCGTTCACCGGCGTGGTGACGGAAAAGGCCGCGCAAGTCGGCGAGATCGTGTCGCCGCTGTCGGCCGGAGGCGGCTTCACGCGCACCGGCATCGGCACGATCGTCGACATGGATTCGCTCGAAGTCGACGTGGATGTGAACGAGGCGTACATCGGCCAGGTCAAGCCCGACATGCCGGCGCAGGCGGTGCTCGATGCGTATCCCGACTGGCGCATCCCGTCGCATGTCATCGCCGTCGTTCCTACGGCGGACAAGGGCAAGGCCACGGTGAAGGTGCGCGTCGCACTCGAAGCGAAGGATTCGCGCCTCGTGCCGAATATGGCGGCACGCGTGTCGTTCCTGGGCAGCAAGCCGACGGCGACGGCACCTGCCGCGAAGGGCGTGCTCGTTCCGCCGGAAGCCATCGCGCAGCGAGACGGCCACAGCGTCGTCTTCGTCGTGGCGAGTGGGCGCGCCATGCAACGCACTGTCGAGCCTGCGCCGCAAGACGTCGGCGCCATGAAACTGATTCCACGCGATGTCGCCGCGGGCGATCGCGTCGTGCTGTCACCCCCGCCCGCGCTGCACGACGGCGCGAGCGTGACCATCGAAGACACCCAGCGATGAGGACCCGAGGATGAGCAAACTGATCGAGATTCGCGACCTGTCGAAGGTCTATGAGCGCGGCCGCCAGAAAGTCGAAGTGCTGCACCACATCGACCTCGATGTGGACGAGGGCGACTTTCTCGCGTTGATGGGCCCGTCGGGCTCGGGCAAGACGACGCTGCTGAACCTGATCGGCGGGCTCGATGTGCCTTCGGCCGGCAGCATTACCGTGGGCGGCCAGCGCATCGACCAGCTCGGCGGCGGCGCACTCGCGAAATGGCGCGCGGCGAAAGTCGGCTTCGTGTTCCAGTTCTACAACCTGATGCCCATGCTTTCGGCGCAGCGCAACGTGGAACTGCCGCTGCTCCTCACGAAGCTCTCGGCCGCCGAGCGCCGCAAGCGCGCGGGCATCGCGCTGCAGCTCGTGGGGCTGGCCGATAGGGCGGCGCACAAGCCGAGCGAGCTTTCGGGCGGCCAGCAGCAACGCGTGTCGATCGCACGCGCGATCGTGTCCGATCCGACGCTGCTCGTGTGCGACGAGCCGACGGGCGATCTCGATCGCCAGTCCGCCGAGGAAGTGCTCGCGCTGCTGCGTGCGCTCAATCGCGACCATGGCAAGACCATCCTCATGGTCACGCACGACCCGAAGGCGGCCGAGTACGCGAACCACACGCTGCACCTGGACAAGGGCACGCTCGTGGAACAGGCCGCCGCCTGAGGAGGCGATCATGAAATACCTGCACCTCGTGTGGGCGTCGCTCTTTCGGCGCAAGACGCGCATCATCCTCACGCTCGTTTCGATCGTCGCCGCCTTCCAGCTTTTCGGCATGCTCGATGCCGTGCGCACGTCGTTCACGCAGGCGGGCCAAAGCGCCAACGGCGCCGAGCGCCTGCAGACCGGCTCGCGCCTGTCGTTCATCCAGACCTTGCCGATCGCGCTCGAGAACCAGATGACGCAGGTGCAAGGCGTGAAGATGGTCACCTATGCGAACTGGTTCGGCGGCGCGTATCAAGACCCGCGCAACCAGGTGTTCAGTTTTGCGGTCGCGCCGAACTATCTCGATCTCTATCCGGAAATCGATGTCTCGCCTGCGGAGCGCAAGGCTTTCGAGAACACGCGCACCGGCGCGCTCGTCGGCGAGAAGCTGGCCGAGCGCTACCACTGGAAGGTGGGCGATCGCGTGCCGCTGCAATCGACGATCTACCCCGACCGCGAGGGCAGCAAGAACTGGCAGTTCGACGTCGTAGGCATCCTGCACGCCAAGGACAAGAAGACGAGCGGCTTTTTCGACCAGATGTTCCTCTTGCACTGGAAATACTTCGACGACACCACGCCCTACAACCGCGGCGACGTCGGCTGGTACGTCACGCGCGTGGCCGATGCGAACCAGGCCGACCGCGTCGCGAAGGCCATCGACGCGCTCTCGGCCAACTCCGATCACGAGACGCGCACGCAGACCGAGCAGGCTGCGACGGCCTCGTGGATGAAACAGGTCGCCGACATCGGCCTCATCGTCGGATCGATCATGGGCGCTGTGTTCTTCACGCTCATCCTCCTGTCGGGAAACACGATGATGCGGGCGGTGAGCGAGCGCACGTCCGAACTCGCGGTGCTCAAGACCATCGGTTTTTCGAATCGCAGTGTGCTTGCGATGGTGCTCGCTGAATCGGTCCTGCTGCTCGTGCTGGGCGGGATCGTCGGGCTTGCGCTGGCCAGCCTCGTGATCCCCGCGATCAGCGCGGGCAGCGGCGGCATGCTGAACCTGCCCGTCATCGGCGCGGACAGCTGGATGCTGGGCGTTGTGCTGATGGTGGCGATCGGCCTTCTCGTCGGCGCGCTGCCTGCGGCCAGCGCGATGCGCCTGAACATCGTCGATGCGCTGTCGCGGCGCTGAAGGACTGCGGATGATCTTCCTCGGATATTTCCTGCTGCTGGTCGCTCTCGCGGTCGTGCTGGCCGTGTGGTTGATGTTGCCGTGGCAAGGCGCGGTGCTGGCTGCGCTGCTTCTCGTTGCGTGGCTCTTGCTCACGCGGCGAGGGCGGCAGGCCATGTCGGTCGCGACCGTCGGCATCAGCACCTTGCGCCAGCGTATCGGCTCGTCGGCAGTGATCGTCGTCGGCATCGCCGGTGTGGTGGGCGTGCTCGTCGCATTGCTCGCGATGGCGCAGGGCTACAGCGAGACGCTGCGCAACACCGGCAACACGGACACCGCGATCGTGATGCGCGGCGCCTCCGCATCCGAGGTGATGTCGGGCCTGGACCGCGACAGCATCGTGCAGATTCCGCAGGCGCCCGGCGTCGCGCGCGATGCAAAGGGCCAACCGATAGCGTCGCCCGAGCTTGTCGTCGCCGCGAATTTGCCCATGAAGAACGGCGGCCCCGACGAAGAGGGCAGCGTGCAATTGCGCGGCGTGGGCGACGAGGCATGGACCGTTCGGCCGCAAGTGAAGATCGTCGCGGGCAGGCGCTTCCAGCCGGGGCTGCGCGAGCTGATCGTGGGCCGCGGCGCCGCGCGCCAGTTCGCAGGCCTGGAGCCCGGCCGCGAAGTTCGCCTGGGCAACCAGAAATGGACCGTGGCGGGCGTGTTCGCTTCGGGCGATGCGATGGAGTCCGAGGTGTGGGGCGATGCGAATGTCGTCGCCGACACCTATGGCCGCGGCAGCAGTCGCGCGTCCGTCACCGTGCGCCTGTCCGACCCGGCTGCTTTCGGCGAATTCAAGAAGGCGCTCGAATCCAACCCGCAGCTGAAGGTGGACGCCAGCACGACGGCCGATTACTTCAGCAAGCAATCCGAGCGCGTGACCAAGATCATTCGCGTGGTCGGTATCACGGTGGGCATCGTGATGGCGATCGGTGCGGTCTTCGGTGCGCTGAACACGATGTTCGCGGCAGTGTCCGCGCGCGCCCGCGAAATCGCCACCTTGCGCGCGATCGGGTTTCCGGGTGTGCCCGTCGTTGTCGCCGTGATGCTCGAGACGATGTTGCTCGCCCTGGCGGGCGGCATCATCGGCGCCGTGGGCGCGTGGGCCTTGTTCGACGGCTTTGCCGCATCGACCATGGCGGGCGCCGTGGGCAAGCTGAGCTTCCAGCTTCACGTCACGCCCAACCTGATGTGGGAAGGCCTCAAGTGGGCAATGGCGATCGGCTTTATCGGCGGCTTGTTTCCCGCCGTGCGCGCCGCGCGCTTGCCCGTGAGCACGGCGCTGCGCGAACTCTAGGCCCGCGCACCGCTAGTAAGCGCGCAGGATGCGTATGCCGCCTTGCGCAGGCGGCGATGGTGGCGGCGTTGGGATCACGACATAGCCGCGCGGATCCGGCGATGTCGGCGGCGAGATCACGATGGTGCCCACGGCGGGCGCGTCGACGATTGCAGGTTGCGTATCGGACGCAGGCTGCAATCCGCCGTTCGCCATCGCCATCATCTGTGCCAGCACATCGGGGTCGGGCTCGCTCGTGTCGTGCGGCGCGGCGAATTTCGCCTTCGCATCGACGAGTTTTGCTTTCGTCGTGTTCTGGAAGAAGTCGCCGACGATGTTGAGCGCGTTGTGCGCGCCCTGTCCCCACGAGTTGCCCATCGTGATGCGCTGGTCGTTGAAGCCGACCCATGCGCCCGCCACGAGCTGCGGGTGCATCAGGATGAACCAGCCGTCGGTGTTGTCCTGTGTGGTGCCGGTCTTGCCGGCCAGGTCGCCGCGCAGCCCGAAGCGCGAGCGAATGCCCGCACCCGTTCCGCGATCGATCACGCCGCGCATCACGTCGAGCAAGGTTTGTGCCGCTTCGACGCGCAGTGCCTGCTCGGGAACCGGCGGATGGAATTGCTCGAGCACTTGATGCTTGCGGTTTTCGACGCTCAGCACGACGATGGGTTCGATGTAGCTTCCCTGGTCGGCGATCGTGCAGTAGGACGACACCATCTCCTTCAGCGTCACGGGGCTGGTGCCGAGCGCGAGCGAAGGAACGACATCCAGCTTGCTTTGCCGCACGCCCATCGCGCGCGCGAGATCGGCGACGCGACCGGCGCCCACGCGTTCGATGAGCTGCGCCGTGATCGCGTTCTTCGAGTAGACCAGGCCGTCGCGCAAAGTCGTCGGCAGGCCGGTGGCTTCGTGCACGTCCGACGGCTTCCACACCTTGCCGTCGGGAAGCAGGATCTCGGGCGCCTCGTCCATCACGAGCTCCGTCGGCGAAATCCCCATGTCGAAAGCCGCGCCGTACACGAAGGGTTTGAACGTCGAGCCCGGCTGGCGCCGCGCCTGCTGCACGTGATCGAACTGGTCGCGCGCGAAATCGCGGCTTCCCACCCAGGCCTTCACGTGGCCGTTCGATGGATCTTCGGCAACGAACGCGGCCTCCAGCCGCGGCTTGTCCTCTTGCGGAAGTTTCCTGTTGCGCGGGCGGTGCTCCCAGGCCTTGTCCGAGATCGCTTGAAGTTTGTCCGCTTGCCGTGCGAGCGAATCGAGCGCGATGCGCTGCAGGCGCGAATCGATGGTGGTGTGCACCACGAGCCCGTCCGCATAGATGTTGTAGCCGTGCTTGTCGGCCCAGCCGACCAGCCATGTCTTGATCTGTTGCGCGAGGTGCGGCGCCGGGCCGAGGTCCTCATCCTGGCGTTCGAAATCCAGTCCCAGCGGCTCGCGCTTCAATCGCTCGTAGTCGCCGCTCGCGAGCTTGCCTGCCGACACGAGCTGCGCAAGCACGAGATTGCGTCGCTGCACGGCGCGCTCCGGGTTGAGCACGGGGTTGTAGTAGCGCGTGCCCTTCAGCATGCCGATCAGCGTTGCCGACTGCAGCACATCGAGCTCACTCGCGGGCTTGTCGAAGTAGGTGCGCGCGGCCATCTCGATGCCCCATGCGTTGTAGAGGAAGGGCACCGTGTTCAGGTACATCTCGAGGATGCGCTCCTTGGGATAGAGCTTCTCGATTCGCACGGCAGTGATCGCCTCCTTCACCTTGCGCTCGATCGTCGGTGCGCGGCCGATCTCGTCGGGGAAAAGATTGCGCGCAAGCTGCTGCGAGATCGTCGAGCCGCCCTGCAGGTCGCCGTGCATCGTGGACCACGCGGCTTTGATCGTGCGGCGCAGGTCGAGGCCGTGGTGCTCGTAGAAGCGGCGATCCTCGGTGGCCAGCAAGGCATCGACGACGTGCGGCGACACCTGCGACAGCTTCACCCATTCCTGCGCCTTGCGCCGGAACAGGGCTAGCTGTTGGCCGTCTTCGGACAGAACGACCGTGGGCTCCTGCGGCTTCACACGCTGGATGTCCGCGATGCTGGGCGCTGCCGGAATCAGCGCCGTGACGTACATCACGACAGATGCGCAAGCGACCACCGGGATGAGCAGGAGCAGCCACAGCCATCGCCATGGATGGTCCCGCAGGAAGCCGGGAAGATTCATGCACCGAATCTAGCGACGGCCGAAACTCGGCCGTGTAGGACAGTGCTGCTGCGCGCTACCGGCTCCAGCCGTCTGTGAGGGTCTGCAGGAAAGCGATCACATCGTCGACCTCGGCGTCGCTGAGCGCGGGCGCATCGCCTGGGGCACGGTTGTACGGCACTTCCTGCGTGTTGACGTTACCTTTGTACTTCATCGGCAGGTCGTCGAACTTGTTCACGCTGCCGTCGGCATTGAGCGTGTACCACTTCTGCGGATCGGTATCGCGCTGCACGTAGAAGGTGAGCGCATCCTTCAGCGACGAGAAGCGCCCGTTGTGAAAGAAGGTCTTGCGCAGCGCGACATTGCGCAGCGACGGCACCTTGAACGCGCCGCACAGGTCGTCGCGGCCTGCAAGGTCGGCGCGTGCGCACAGGCCGAGGTCGTAATAGCCCGGGTCGGCGTTCGCCGCAATGGCAGGGTTGCGCGGCACGCCAAGGTTGTCGTAGGTGAAGTCGGTAAAGAGCGGGGCAGCGTGGCACGCCGCGCAGTTGCCCTTGGCCGGATCGTCGAAGAGGATGCGTCCGCGCTCTTCCTGGGCAGTGAGCTTGGCCTGGCCGCGCTGCACGGCGTCGTACTTGCTCGTGAAGGCGTTGAAGCTCGCGTCCTCCAGCTCGAAGCGCGCGATTGCCTGCGTGAGTTTGTCGAAAGCATCGTCGACGTCGCCCCACACCGACGCGCCGTGCAAGGCTTCGAAATCGCGCGCCCACGCAGCGCGCTTCATCTTCTCGACGACGGCGGCTTTGCTGCCGTTGGCCATCTCGCGCGCGCCGAGCAGCGGAATGCCGGCCTGCATTGCGAGCGAGTCGGCGCGCCCGTCCCAGAAGAAGCCGCCCGTCGGAGTGCCTTCGTCATCGAAATGGAAGGCCGTGTTCGTCGCAAGGTAGCGGATCGATGGCGATGCACGCAGGCCTTGCACATCGAGGTCCGGTCCGCCCAGTTGCACGGCGAGATCGTTCGGCGCCGCATTCCCCGTCTGCGACGCATGACAGCTTGCGCACGACTGCCGTCCGGAGGCGGACAGACTTGGGTCATTGAACGCCAGCTGCCCGACGGCAGCTTCAGGACTCAACGCCTGTTTGCCGTCATTGCCGCCGCACGCAACCAACCCTGCGGCCGCAACGGCCGCGACAAGAAGCCGCACTCGCATGCTTGATCAGAATTCGTATTCGGCCTGCAGGCGGAACGTGTTGCGCGGCGCGGCGTGATTCAGCCCGAAGAGCACGGCGGCGTTGTAGTTGATCACCTGCTTCGGCCCCAGGTGGAACTTGCCGAAGATGGCCGGGCCCGCCGTGTGCGACTGTTCGGAAGAGGGCGCCCAGTGATCCCACGGCCCGATGTCGCCGAAGCCCTGTGCGCCGAATTCGAACTGCGGTTTGTAGCGGTACTTCAGCTGCCACTGGTAGCCGAATTCGGTCGGGCCCGCGGCCTCGGCTTTCACGTGCTTGACGAAGAGCGCGTTGAAGTTGGCTTGCACTTTCTCGGTGACGTCCATCTGGAACAAAGGGCCCCAGCTGATCTCGTAGCCTTCGGTGCGATCTTTCGGGCGCTCGATTTCCAGCAGGAAGCCGACGTCGACGGGGTACTTCCCGGTCTCGGTGAGCTGGAACTTGTTCTCCCATTCCCACGCGTCGAAGCCGCTCGCTTCGCCGGGCTCCTTGTGCCACTTGGCATAGAACTCCGTGAACCAGTACTGCGTCACGCCCAGGCCCAGCCCGAGCGACGTCGCGTTGCCGATCGTGCCGTCGCGATTCTTCTCGGTGCCGAACTTGAAGTCGATTTCCTTCTCGCCGTATTCGACGGCGGGCGTGTGCACGTAGTCGTTCGGGCCCGCGAGCGAGACGCCCGGAAAGCTCATCAGGGTGGTTGCGAGGGCGAGTGAAGCCCCCGCCAGTGCGGCGGTACGCATGAAGTTTCTTTCTTCGGGTTGGTTTTCAGGAAGCGCGCGGCGGTGGCGACTGCGTTCGCCGCAAGAACTTGGTGCCGGCGTAGATCAGTGCGAGCACGGCGAGGTACGAGGCGAGCTGCGCGGCGGACGGCGTGGCGTCGTAGCCGACGAGCGCATGCAGCAAGGTGCCCAGAGCGGAATCGGGCGACAGCAGGCGGGAGGTGTCCCACACCGGTGCGCTCCAGCTTTCGAGGAAGCCGGCCTGCGCGAGGGACTTCACGAGCTGGCTGGCAATCGAGCCGGCGAGGATTGCGATGAGCACGTTCGTCACCGCGAAGATATTTTTGGTCGGCACGCGCGACAGGCCCGCGAAGATGACGAAGCCAAGAGCCGCTCCGAGGCCCACACCGATCACGACCGCCATCGCGACTTCGCCGAATGTGGTGTTGCCGCCCGTGATCGCGCCGCCGACGAAGAGCACGGTCTCCGCGCCTTCGCGCAGCACAGCGAGAGCGACGGCAGTGAGCAGCGCCCAGGGCTTTCGCTCGCCGCCCTGCACCGCGCGACCGAGGCGCTGCGCGTCCATCGCCATTTCCTTCGAATGCGTTGCGACCCAGATGCAGTGCCACAGCAGCATGGAAAGCGCGACCGACAGCACGGCGATGTTGATCACGTCCTGGCCCAGGCCGTCGAACAAGCCGCTCACATGCGGTGCCAGCGCCGCGAGGATCAACGCGCCGATCACGCCGATCACAACCCCGCCGCTCAGCCAGCTGCCTCGTCCCGCGAGGCCGCGCGTGGCCGCGGCCACGATGCCTACGAAGAGCGCTGCTTCGAGCGATTCGCGAAAGACAATGAGGGCGGCGGCGAACATCGCGTGCTTTCCTTATTCGGCAACGACCGTGCCCTGCGCGGTCTTCTCGTTGTATTCGCCGTAGAACCCGTAGCGGCCCGGTTTCAGCGGACCGATGAAGACGGTGACCTTCTGCCCGGCAGGAACGACTTTTTCGCGATTGAGGCTGTGGCTCTCGAACTCTTCGGGCGTCGCGTCCTGGTTGTGGACGATGAGTTTGATCTTCTGGCCCGCGGGCACTTTCAGCTCGGCCGGCTCGAACCGGTGGTTCTTGATGACCAGCGTCATCTCCGGGTCGGCAGCTTGCGCGGCGGCGGCAAAGGCAAGCCCGGCAGTGCACACGGCGAGCCAGCGGCGGATCGAAGCCATGGAATCTTCCTCTTGTTCAGCAGTGAAGCGATCTTAATGCAAATCATTTTCATTTGCAAACCCGCAAACCCATGATGGATTGATCCAGGTCAACGGAATCAAGAGGAGATCAGAAGGAAGAGCGGGGAAGCGGCGGAGCGGGAGGCGTCGCCGGCGTGCCGGGCGACACACGGGCCACCTTGGCTTCGCGCAGGGCGAGGAGCCACTCTGCGACCTGGTCCCAGAAGCGGCTTTCGTTCGGTTGCGATGGCTCGTCCACGCATTGCACTATGGGCGCTCGTGTTTGCTGTGCCTGTCGGCGGGCGGCATCGGGGAGAGTCGGCCGCCACGGAAGACGCACGTCAGCCTGCGCTTTGTCGCGCCATACCGCATTTCGTCGCATCACTGACGAGTCTTCGCAGGCCAGCGATTAAAGTGCGCGGCACCCGAAGCCACAAGCTTCGCCAGGAGGAATTCATGCGTTCACTCGTCCCCGTGGCGGCCACCCTCGTCGCGGTACTGCTCACCGGCTGCAACCGGATCGGCGCCGACGCCAAGTCGCAAGGCCCCGCCGCCCCCGCCGTGCTCATCGCGCCTGAAGACGTCTTCACCCTCAAGTCCGGCTCGCTGTCTGCCGGCCCGCTGGTCACCGGCACCATCCAGCCGGAGCGCCGCGCCGACCTGCGCGCAGAAGTCTCGTCGGTCGTCATGAATGTGTTCAAGGAGAACGGCCAGCCCGTCGCGCGCGGCGACCTGCTCGTCAGGCTGGACGACACGGCCATCCGCGACGGGCTCGTGTCCGCGCAGGAAGCCCAGCGGGCCGCACAGCAAGCCTTCGACCAGGCCGAGCGCCAGCACCAGCGCATGAAGACGCTGCGCGAGCAGGGCATGGCCAGCGCACAGCAGCTCGAGGACGCCGAAGTGCGTCGCAACACGACGCAAAGCGATTTTTCCGCCGCGAAGACGCGCGTGGTCAGCGCGCGGCAGATGCTGCAACGCACCGAGGTGCGCGCACCTTTCGACGGCATCGTCGCCGAGCGCAAGGTGTCCGCGGGCGACACGGCGCAGATCGGCAAGGAACTCCTGAAGGTGATCGATCCGCACAGTCTTCGCTTCGAAGGCCTCGTGTCGTCCGACGCCATCCAGTCGCTGAAGGTCGGCCAGAACGTGAGCTTTCGCGTCAACGGCTACGGCAAACAGGATTTCGCGGGCCGCGTGAAGTTCGTGAGCCCCACGGCGAACCCGACGACGCGCCAGGTCGAGGTGATCGTCGAGATCGCGGGCGATGCGCCTGCGCGCCTTGCGGGCCTGTATGCGGAGGGCCGTGTCGAAGCAACGACCTCGACCGCACTCATGATTCCCGACTCGGCCATCGTTCGTGAAGGCGAACGCGCGTTTGCATGGCGCATCAAGGGCGGCGCGCTGCAGAAGGTGGCGCTGGGTCTTGGCGATCGCGACCCGAGGCATGGCGACTACGTCGTGAAGGCCGGCGTGGCCGAAGGCGACAAGTTGCTTCGCCACCCGGTGGCGCTGCTCAAGGACGGCGAGGCGGTGAAGGACACGCCGTCAGCAGCCGTTGCCTCGCCCACCACCGACGCGGCGAAGTAAGGAGCGCGCCATGTTCCTCTCGGACTTTTCCATTCGCCGCCCGGTGGCGACGGTCGTACTCATCATCGCGCTGATGGCCTTCGGCGTGCTGGCGCTCACCAAGCTGCGTGTCAACGAAATCCCCGACGTGCAGCAGCCCGTGCTGGTGGTCAACATCAATTACCCCGGCGCCGCGCCCGAGACGGTGGAGCGCGAAATCATCAACCGCATCGAGAAAGCGCTGCAAAGCATCTCCGGCGTTTACGAGATCCGCTCGACGGCGAAGGACAGCAACGCGCAGATCGTTCTGGTCTTCAACTTCAACAAGAACATGATCGAGGCGAGCGACGAGGTGCGCAACGCCATCGCCACCGTCCGCTACAAATTGCCGATCGAAATGCGCGAGCCCGTGATCCAGCGCATCGACCCGGGCACGCAGCCGATCATGAACCTCGCGCTGTCGTCGACGAAGCAGTCGCAAGGCGAGATCTCGCGACTGGCCGAAGACGTGCTCGCCGACAA
>DATJJL010000183.1:0-3926 GCA_035492155.1 Ramlibacter sp.
CGAAGGGAACGCCGTCCAGCTCGCGAATGAGCACGTTGTCGATGCCGAAGCTGCCGTCGTAGTGAAGCGCGGCGTCCTTGCCCCGGCCACTGCCGGTTGCGAACTTGCCGCGTGCCGACACGGCGCCGCCGGCGATCTTCAACTTGACGTACTGCGCGAGCAGGGGCTGCAGCGGTTTGAGCGAAAGCTTCGAGACGCTCAACTGCGCCTGCACGGCGCCGCTGGACGGAACGACGCTGCCCTCGCCGTGAATCTCGCCGCCCTCGCGCAGTGAAAGGCCGGCATCGAACTGAATGGGCTGCTTCAGGTTGGTGCCCGCGCCTTCGAGCTTGGCATGCGCATCGACCACCTGCAGCTTCACGCCGGTTTGCTCGTCGGCGATGTCGGCATCGAGCTTGTCGAGCTGGATGGTATGCACGTCGGCAGTCCACGATGGGCCCGCGGGCGCGGCCGTGGATGCAGATGGAGCTTCTCTCTTCGGCACCCAGTTCGCGAGATCGAACACGCCGGCGCGATCTCGCGCCAGGTGAAGATGGCCGCCGTCCACGTAAAAACGTTCCAGCGCCGCACGCCGCGCAGCGAGATCGAGCGTGCCGCCGTCGAAGCCGATGCGTGTGAGCTTCTGCGCCGGCCGATCGCCTCGCGAGACCGCGACGCCGTCCAGCGCGAGCGACGCGTCGGTGATCTTCATGTCGAGCGTGTCGTTGCGCTGCCCGGCGACGAGACTCAGCTGCGCGCCGAGCGATGTGAAGGAAGCGGTGGTGCCTGCCTGTGAGATGGCGACCTCCTGCGCGGCGACGCGCGCCGCGAGCAGGCGCGCTTCGAATCTGCCGTCGGCATACGACACGGCGTAAGGCAATGTCGCCGAAGCGTGCCCTGCCGCGACCGTGGCGGGAAGCTTCGATTTCAGGTAAACGGAAAGCTGCGGCAGCGACACGTTGTCGATGGCGAGTTCACCGGTGGCACGGATCGGGTTCACGGAGGCATGCCCTTTCCATCGCACGGAGCCGCCGGTCTTTGAAGCAGCGGTGAACTTGTATTCGTCGTTGCGGTCCGGCAGCGTGCTGAAATCGGTGAGCTCGAAGGCGACGGGCGCGAAGGTGTTGGAGTAGCCGGCATGGCGGTCCTGCATGTCGATGCGACCGCCCGTGATCGCGAAGCGCTCGATGATCATTCGCGGCAGCGATGCGTCCTTGGCAGGCGAAGGTTGCGAGCCGCGCGTCGCCGAAGCGATCAGCTCCGCCATATTGAATCGGCCATCGGGTGCGATCGCCAGCGAGACCGTCGGTCGCTCTATGCCGATTTCGGCGAACCGCCATGCGCGGCTGAGCAGCGATCGCCATTGAAGCTCGACGGCGAGATGGCCGATTCCGGCGATCGGTGCGCCGTCGGCCTCGTCGAGCTTCAGGTCTGCAGCTTCGAGACGCAGCGTGAAGGGATTGAACCGCAGGTCACCGACGCTTGCCTGCCGCTGCAACTGGTCGCGCGCGTACGAAGCGAGCTCGCGCTTGGCAACCCAAGGCACCGCCCAGAAGCCGAGCGCGGCATAGACCGCAACCGCAGCAGCAGCAATGCCGGCCCAGCGTTTCCATCGGATGACCATGATCGCCAAGCATAGTGCGATCGCAAAGGAAACCGAAGAGCCGGGCGGCAAAGAGGCGCGCGCCTACAATTTCGCGCTTGCCGATCAATAACAATTCCGCCATGCAGTTTTCCCCTTCGATATTCAAGGCCTACGACGTGCGCGGCGTGGTGCCCTCCACACTCGATGAACAAGTCGCCGAGGCGCTCGGCTACGCTTTCGGAACCATTGCGCAAAAGGAAGGCGAAAAGACCGTGGCCGTCGGCCGCGACGGACGGCTGAGCGGCCCGATGCTCAGCGCCGCACTCATCCGCGGGCTCACCTCATCCGGCGTCGACGTGATCGACATCGGCAAGGTCACGACGCCGATGCTGTACTTCGCAACGAGCACGCTGTGCGGAAGCGGCATCCAGGTGACGGGCAGCCACAACCCGAAGGACTACAACGGCTTCAAGATGGTGATGGGCGGCCGCGCCATCTATGGCGACGAGATCCAGGAGCTGCGCCGCACGATGGAAGAAGGCAAGCGCAGTGACGCCAAGCCCGGCAACGTGCGCAATGTGAACATCTATGCGGCCTATCGAGACCGCATCGTGTCGGACGTGAAGCTTGCCCGGCCGATGAAGATCGTGGTCGATTCCGGCAACGGCATCGCGGGCGCATCGGCGCCGGGCATCTTCCGCGCGCTGGGCTGCGAGGTGATCGAGCTGTTCAGCGAGGTGGACGGCGACTTCCCCAACCACCATCCCGATCCGAGCAAGCCCGAAAACCTGAAGGACCTGATCGCCGCCATCCACACGCATGGCGCGGAGCTCGGGCTGGCTTTCGACGGCGACGGCGACCGCCTGGGCATCATCACGAAACAGGGCAACAACATCTTTCCCGACCGGCAGATGATGCTCTTCGCGCGCGACGTGCTTTCGCGTGCGCCGGGCGGCACGATCGTGTTCGATGTGAAGTGCTCGCAGCGCCTGGCACCCGCGATCAAGGAGGCGGGCGGCGTGCCTTTGATGTTCAAGACGGGCCATTCGCTGATCAAGGCCAAGATGAAGGAAGTGGGCTCGCCGCTGGGCGGCGAGATGAGCGGGCACATCTTCTTCAAGGAGCGCTGGTTCGGCTTCGACGACGGCACGTATGCCGGTTGCCGCATGCTCGAAATCCTCGCGCACCACGCCGACCCCAGCGCCGTGCTGGACAACCTGCCCACGAGTTTCTCGACGCCCGAGCTCAATGTGAAGTGCGCCGAGGGCGAGCCGCATGCGATTGTCGAAAAGCTCAAGGCCAATGCGAAGTTCGATGCGCCCGCGCAGGTCTCGACGATCGATGGCGTGCGCGTCGATTGGCCCGATGGTTTCGGACTGGTGCGTGCGTCGAACACGACGCCCGTGCTCGTGCTGCGATTCGAAGGCCAGACGCCCGAGGCGCTGCATCGCATTGAAGGAGAGATGCTTTCGCTATTGCGCAGCGTCAAGCCCGACGCGGCAATCGAGACTGCGGCGCATTGAGTTTTTAGCTGCTCGACTCACCAGGTTGTCACCCCGGCGAAGGCCGGGGTCGATGGCGATGGATGCAACGCGAAATATCGACCGCCAACGATCCCGGCCTGCGCCGGGATGACAGGGTGGTCGATCACTCACGAGGGCATTCCCCGGCGCGAGCCACGCCCAAGCCTCGCCCGCTCCTGATCAAGCCGCGGACTAAGCCACAATCCACCCCCGTGAGAGTCCTCATCGTCAAGCTCTCGTCCCTGGGCGACGTGGTGCACACCATGCCGGCCGTGCAGGACATCCGCGCGCGGATTCCGCAGGCGCGGATCGACTGGGTGGTCGAGAAAGCCTTTGCGCCGCTGGTCGCGCGTTGTGAAGGTGTCGATGAAATCATCCCTTGCGAGCTGCGGCGCTGGAGCCGCGCGCCGCTGTCGCACGAGACGCGCAGCGATTGGCGCACGTTTCGCAAGCAGCTGCGCAGCGTCCGCTACGACGCCATCGTCGACCTGCAGGGCCTGACGAAGTCGGCGCTCATCGCGCGGGCCGCGCGCACCAGCGAGCTGGGCAGGCGCTACGCGATGGCGAACCGGACGCACGGCGCCAGCTACGAAGCGCCGACGCGTTGGGTGGCCGACGTGGCCATCGAGCTCGAGCCGCATGTGCACGCCGTGCAGCGCGCGAGGGAGATCTGCGCCCGCGCGTTCCAATACGAAATGCCCCCGCATCTTTCGTTCGGGCTGCATGCGCAAGTCCAGCCGGACGTGGATCGCAATGCGATCTGTTTCGTCCATGGCACGTCGCGCGGGGACAAATGCTGGCCGCAAATGAACTGGGTGCTGCTCGGCAAGCGCTTGCTG
>DATJJL010000184.1:0-4956 GCA_035492155.1 Ramlibacter sp.
TCGGGCTACAACGACGGCGTGGTCAAGCAAAGCACTTCGGTGAACGTGCTCTACAACTACTACGCGAACTACATCGCGGCGCAGAACATCTTCTACAAGAACAACCAGAACGCGGGCCACGCGATGGTGACGAACAACAGCTCGCACTCGTCGTGCTCGTACACGGGCGGCTCGTTCATGAACAACTGCGGCATCGACGCCGCGGGCGAGATGCTTGCGCACTTCTACGGCAAGCTCAATGCGAAAGCATCGACGCTCGGCGGCCAGCTGCTGGAGTTCTACCAGACCGATTTCGCGAGCGCCAACACGATCAGCATGTCGACCACGGGCCGCGTGTATGTGCCCGCCTCTTGCGCCGCGGGGCAGCCGTGCCGCGTGCACATCGCTTTCCACGGCTGCAAGCAAAGCACCGAGCAGATCGGCACGACCTACGTGAGCCAGGCGGGCTACAACCAGTGGGCCGACACGAACAACATCATCGTGCTGTATCCGCAGACCACGACGCGCACGTACGACTACACGGGCGTCTACCAGGACCGCAACAACCCGGACGGCTGCTGGGACTGGTGGGGCTACAACGTCGACTACGACCACAACACGAGCGGCAACCAGAACTACGCGACGAAAAAAGGCGCGCAGATCACGGCGATCCGCGCGATGCTCACGCGCCTTTCGGCCGGCTACACCGGCTGGGTGCCCACACCGCCCGGCAGCTTCGGCACGCCCGCGGGCCTTGCGGCGCAGGACGCGACGAACACGCGCGTGGATCTCGTGTGGTCGCCCGTGAACGGCGCGACGGGCTACAACGTCTATCGCGCCACCTGTTCGACCTGCACTTTCACGCGCCTGACGAGCACGCCCATCGCGACGCCGAGCTATTCGAGCAACGGCCTTTCCGCGAGCACTGCGTACTACTACAAGGTGAGCGCCGTGAATTCAGCCGGTACCGAGAGCGCGCTGTCGAGCTACGTGAGCAAGACCACCGCGGCCAACCCGCCGTCATGCGACCCGTACTACGCCAACAACTACACGCACGTCGACTACGAGGGCTACACGGGCGAATACCGCGCCAACGCCGCGTGCCTGAACTGCTATGCCTTCGCGCGCGGCAGCGGCGATTACATCGGCCTTTACAGCCTCACGGACAACGAGCCGCTCGTGCGCACGGGAGCGCAGTATTACCGGTGGGGCGTTTGCAACTGAGGTCGTATATTCTTCGCCCATGACTGCGAACGAAGCCTCCCGGCCGGCCGCCCTGATCGGGTGGCATGCGATGTTCATGGGCGTTGCCGTGCTGGCCAGCGCCCGGTCCAAGGACCGGCGCGCCCGCAACGGCGCCTGCATCGCCACGCCCGAACAGAGGATCATCGGCGTGGGCTACAACGGGCTGCCGCGCGGCTGCGACGACAACGACCCGGTCTACTGGTCGGACAATGACGGCGACCCTTTCAATTCGCGGCACAGCTACGTCGTGCACGCCGAAATCAACGCGATGCTCAATTGCGTTGTGCTGCCGCTGCGGGGCGCGACCATTTACGCGACACAGTTTCCCTGCCCGAAATGCGCGCAGGCGATCATCCAGTCGGGCATCGCGCACGTGATCTACCTCTGGGAAAAGCCGCATCACGCGCAGGAGAACGCGGCCTCCCGAAAAATGTTCGATTCCAGCGGGGTCACCTGCGTTGCCATGGAATCGGCCGACCGGCCCGCTTTCGAGTGGTCGAGCCGCCTCGTGCAGGACCTGGGCCTGCAACGCCCGGATCACTCCGAACACGACGTCTAGTTCGCCGATCAGCCCGAAATTACTTGCGCGCGGAAATCACGTGCGCCTGGATCTTGCCGTCCACCGGGCCGTTGCCGAAACGCGCTGAAAGGGCCGCGGTACAAGCCGCAGTTTCCTCGGCAAGGTCCGCGCCCAGCTTTTCGAGCTCGCCCCGCAGCGGCGTTCCCTGGCAATACGCGATGGCCACCACCTGGGCGGATTCGGCCGGGCTGCGCGCATCGACGGTCTCGTATGACAGCGCGTTCGTGAATCCGGCGCTGCGCAGCGCGTCGAAGTGCGGATCGCGTTCGTAATGCCCGTGCGGCGTGCGCGCGAGAAAGCGCGGCGGATTGTCGGCGTGACGCTGGCTGACTGTTTCGGTCACGACATCGGCGAACTCGTTCTCCTCGATGCGGCCCCACACATTGAAGATGAACGTGCCGCCGGGCCGCAGCACGCGATGCGCCTCGCGGAAAGCTCGCACCTTGTCCGGGAAGAACATCGCGCCGAACTGGCAGACCACGACGTCGAAGGCATTGTCCTGCGCAGGCAGCTCCTGCGCGTCGGCCTGCTGCCAACGAACCGGCCGCGATGTGCCGATAGCCTGCGCGCGCTCGAGCATCGGTGGATTGAGGTCCGTCGCGAGAATGTCCACGGTGGCGGGCAGCGCGCGAGAAAGTGCCCGCGTGACAACACCGGTGCCGCACGCCGTCTCGAGCACGCGCGCGGGTGCGAGGGCCGCTGCGCGACGCGCGACGTCGTCCGCATACGGCTGGAAGATCAGCGGAACGAGGTACTGCTCATAGAGCTGCGGAACGGAGCCTGCGAACACGGCGTCGGATGCGTTGGCCATGGTGCGCATGTTCCTCGCTTGCCCAGTCTTCGTCCAGTCGGCAGCTCAGCCGTGGGCCGCAGCTCGTCCGTCGATGAAAACGCTCTCGATCGCGCGATCGTCACCGAGCACGATCAGCGCGAACAGCAGCTCATCGAGCGTCGAGGCCAGCGACGTGCGCCGCGCAAGCAGCGGCGTCGCGTTCGGATCGATCACGATGAAGTCCGCCTCGCAGCCCGGTGAGAGATTGCCGATCACATCGTCGAGCCCGAGTGCGAGTGCCGCGCCCGCAGTGTGCAGCCACCAAAGATGTTGCGGCGTGAGCGACACACCTTGCTTCGTCAGCCCTTCGCGGCCGACGTAATACGCCGCGAGCATCGTGTGGAATGGCGAGAAGCTCGTGCCGCCGCCGACGTCGCTCGCCAGGCCGCAGTTGAAGCCGATGCGCTCGGCGCCTGCGAAATCGAAGAAGCCGCTGCCCAGGAAAAGGTTGCTCGTCGGGCTCACCGCCGCCGCTGCGCCGCTCGCGCGAAGAAGCATGCGGTCTTCATCGTCGATGTGGATGCAATGCGCGTAAATCGCACGATCGCGCATCAACCCAAATTGTTCGTACACCGCGAGATAGCTACGCACATCGGGATAAAGCTGCTTCACCCACGCGATCTCGTCGCGATTTTCGGCGGCGTGCGACTGGATCCACACGTCGGGATACTTCGCCGCAAGATCGCCCGCGCCGCGCATCTGTGCATCGCTGCAACTGGGCGCGAAACGTGGCGTGATCGCATAGCCCAAGCGATCGACACCGTGCCATCGTTTGATGAGCGATTCGGTATCGACGAGCGATTGCGCCGTCTCGTCGCGCACGCCATCCGGCGAATGCCTGTCCTGTAGCACCTTGCCCGCGATCATGCGCATGTTGCGGCGCTGCGCCTGCGCGAGCAGCGCGTCTACCGACTCCGGATGTGACGTACAGAACGCCAGCGCACTCGTCACTCCGTGGCGCAGCAGCTCGTCGCAGAAGAACACCGCCAGTTCTCGCGCATGCGCCGCATCGGCAAAGCGCGCCTCGTGCGGGAAGGTGTAGTTCTCCAGCCAAGGCAACAAGCCATCGGCGGGCGAACCGATCACGTCCAACTGCGGGAAGTGGATGTGCAGGTCGATGAAGCCCGGCGCGATGATGCGGCCGCGCAAATCCTGCACCGCGACGCCGGGGAAGTTCGGGGTCAGCGTGTTCCATGCGCCGACGGCGCGGACCGCCTGTCGGCCCGTTGCGTCGGGGCCGATGACGAGCAGGCCGTCTTCTTCATAGACGGCCCGGCGGTCTTCGGCGAAGCGGAGGATGGAAGCGCGGAAGGCTTGCATTCCACCCATTGTCACCCCGGCGCAGGCCGGGGTCGATGGCCGTGGAACCAAGCCGGTCGGCCCGTTACTCACCCCTCTCTTCACTCTCCGAAATCAATCTGCATGAGCTCACTCAAGTCCGTCGGATCCTCCTTGCGAAGCGCACCTTCCACCCACCGCCAGCAGCCCTCGCCCACCGACAAGTCGGTCGGAACGCCCGACGAGCGCCGCGCGTCCATGGATTTGATCCATGAGCCCGGCGACTCTGACGACGACAACGCTCTCTTCGAAAAGGTCGAGATCGGATCACCGTCGTCCCGCCGTCAAGGCGTCGCGTTCGATTTCGAGGGATTGGAAGTCGAAGTCACTGTTTTGCAACTGGAGCCGGAAGTCCCGAACGCCGACGACGTGGATGTCGACATCGAAGCCGAAGCCGGCCCTGAGATGCCGCAAGAGCAGCTGGCTTACATCCTCCAACTCGCGCAAGAACAAGAGGAGAACGCTCGCGCACTTCTGCAAGACGCTGAGAAAGCACTCCTGCTTGATCCATCCATCTCGAAAAAGAAGGCCAGAGCCCGAGACGCGCAGACCGAATTCCTGGCAGCCCAGAGGTTCGTCGACCTCGCGGGTGCCGATCTGGATCACGGAAGGCATGAGGCCGCGAATCGCGCGATCGAGAACGCCAGCAATGAGCAGCAGAAATTCAGCGAGCTTGAAGACAGCATCTCTCCGCAAGCAATGGAACTTCTCGAAAGCGTATGGGCTTGGACGCGCGCCCATCTGCACGCCCACGCCGCCTTCCACAAGGCGCATGACAAGTTCTGCCCGGCGAAAAATGCGGCCTCCGAAGGCAAGGCCAGCGTGCAGGGCTGATCGACAACTTGCGGAGGCGGGGGCGGGTTCGCCGATGCTGGGTGGCCGGCCCACTCCGTGTCCCTCCGCCGCAAGACAAGCTTGCGAGCTCCTTCCTTTACCTGCGTGGTCCGGCCACCCTGCATCCGCGAACCTGGGTACATCGGTG
>DATJJL010000185.1:0-5814 GCA_035492155.1 Ramlibacter sp.
CTGCTTGCTGGTCGGTGATTCGCTGGGCATGGTCTTGCAGGCGCATGCGAGCACTGTGCCGGTCACCCTCGAAGACATGACCTACCACGTGCGCTGCGTCGCGCGCGGCAACCGCACGGCGTGGGTGATCGGGGACCTGCCGTTTGCAAGCTACCAGGAGTCGAAGGAACAAGCGTTTCGAAGCTCAGCGACGTTGATGCAGGCCGGCGCGCACATGGTCAAGCTCGAAGGCGGCGGCTGGACCACAGAGACCGTGCGATTCCTCGTCGGGCGCGGCATTCCCGTGTGCGGACACCTTGGGCTCACGCCGCAATCCGTGCACGCGCTGGGCGGCTGGCGTGTGCAAGGGCGTAGCGACGAGTCGGCAGCTATCCTCGAGGACCACGCACGCGCCCTGGCCGATGCGGGCGCCGCGATGCTCGTGCTCGAACTCGTCCCCGCGCAGCTCGCCGCATCGATCACGAAGGAGCTGCCGATTCCCGTCATCGGCATCGGTGCGGGGAGTGACTGCAGCGGTCAGGTGCTGGTGCTGCACGACGCGCTCGGACTGCACTCAAGTCCGCCCCGCTTCGTGCGAGATTTCATGCAGGGCGCAGGCAGCATCGCACACGCCGCCCGCCGCTTCGTCCAGTCGGTCAAGGACGCGAGCTTTCCCGATCCCGAACTCCACACGTATTGAACATGCAAATCGTCCACACGCTTGCCGAACTGCGCGAAGCGCTCGCACCGCACCGCGCGCCCGCATTCGTTCCCACCATGGGTAACCTGCATGAAGGCCATATCTCGCTCGTGAAGAAGGCCAAGCCGCTGGGCGACGTCACCGTTGCGAGCATCTTCGTCAACCGCTTGCAGTTCCTGCCGCACGAGGATTTCGACCAGTACCCGCGCACCTTGCGGAATGATGCCGCCAAGCTCGAAGCCGCTGGGTGCGACGTCCTGTTCGCGCCGAACGAAACAGAGCTTTATCCCGAGGCGCAAACCTTCAAGGTGCTGCCCGATCCGCTGCTCGCGGACATTCTCGAAGGCCATTTCCGCCCCGGCTTCTTCACAGGCGTTTGCACAGTCGTGATGAAGCTGTTCCAGTGCGTACAGCCGCGAGTCGCTGTGTTCGGCAAGAAGGACTACCAGCAGCTCATGGTGATCCGGCGCATGGTGCGGCAGTTCGCGATGCCGGTAGAGATCATCGCGGGTGAGACGGCGCGGGCTGCGGACGGCGTCGCGCTGTCATCGCGCAACGGCTATCTTTCCCCGCGAGAACGTGAGGAGGCTGTGCAGCTTTCCCTAATGCTGCGTCACATGGCAGATCGAATGCGTGAAGGAGCTGAGGTCGCGCAGGTTGAAAGCGATGCGATGGATGCACTCAAGCTGCGCGGCTGGGCACCTGATTACATGGTCGTGCGCTCGCGCGTGGACCTGAAGGTGCCGCAATCCGGTGACGCGCTCGTCGCTCTCGGCGCTGCCCGCCTCGGCTCCACGCGCCTGATCGACAACCTGGAATTCGAAGCCAGGTGATCCCTCGATCATCTGCACAGCTTCGAAGGGGCCCATTCCTCTGCCGCAACAGTTGCGAGGAAGCGATTCGCGCTCTCCTGCTGGCGCAAGAAGCTTCGACAACGAGATTGCTGCAAACACTTTGTCGCAACGACATCAGCGTGCAAGTGATCGATCAGCAAGTCGTCGACAAACTGCCAATTGCGCTTGACGGTGAACTGCCTGGCACTCGTTTTCTCCGGCGTCTCTCATCGCTGCACGCAGGCGGCCATGTTCTGTTGGACAGCTTCTCGTACACCGCATTGGATGTGCTCCCAACCTTGGTGGCATCGGAATTGATAGAGGGTACTCGACCAATCGGGCATGTGTTTTCGCATCTGTGGACTCGGCGCACGTTTCGAGGCGGAGATGCGGACTTGCTCGAGAGCCTGTGGGCGGAAGTAGGTGATCCGGACCCGCCGTCATCACGCACGATGTGCATCCACACGCCGCGCGCGCCTTGCATGCTGCTGGCCGAGACTTTTCGTGGCGGAGTGCTGGCGCAGCTGTATTAGTAAGGTTGCGCCGGCTCGGTTCCCCTTTGGTACCCCCATAAGGTCGTGGATCGCAGTGGACCCAGATGGACCTCGGAAGACAAAAAGCCCTGATCTCTCAGGGCTCTTTGCTGCTTTGGGGGACTCTGATGGACCTGTGTGGACGGGTCCTTGGCGGAGCAGGTGGGATTCGAACCCACGGTACGGCATAACCGTACACCGGATTTCGAGTCCGGCGCATTCGACCACTCTGCCACCGCTCCTGGATTCGGTTCGCGTGGTGCGAAGCCCGATATCTTAACGCATCAGGCGCGCAGCAATTCCGTGCCGCCCATGTAGGGGCGCAGCACCTGCGGCACCGTCACCGATCCGTCCGCGTTCTGGTAGTTCTCCAGGACCGCCACCAGTGTTCGCCCCACCGCCAGGCCCGAACCGTTGAGCGTATGGACGAGCTCGTTCTTGCCCTGCGCATTCTTGAAGCGCGCCTGCATTCGCCGCGCCTGGTAGGCCTCGCAGTTCGAGATCGAGCTGATCTCGCGGTACGTGTTCTGCGCGGGCAACCACACTTCCAGGTCATGCGTCTTCGTCGCGCCGGCGCCCATGTCGCCGGTGCACAGCAGCATCACGCGATACGGCAGCCCGAGCTTTTGCAGAATCTTCTCGGCGTGGCCCGTCATCTCGTCGTGCGCCTCGTAACTCTTGTCGGGATGCGTGATCTGCACCATCTCGACTTTGTCGAACTGGTGCTGGCGGATCATGCCGCGCGTATCTTTGCCGCCGCTGCCCGCTTCGGAGCGGAAACACGGCGTGTGCGCGGTGAGCTTCAGGGGCAATTGCGATTCCGCAAGAATCTCGTCGCGCACGAAATTCGTCAGCGACACCTCGCTCGTCGGAATGAGATAGAGCGCCTGCTTCTCTTCATCCCCGAAACCTTCCTGCCCACCTTTCGTCACCGCGAACAAGTCGTCCTCGAACTTCGGCAGCTGCCCGGTGCCGAGCAGCGACGCGGAGTTGACGATGTAGGGTGTGTAGCACTCGGTGTAATCATGCTCGCCCGTGTGCGTGTCGAGCATGAACTGTGCAAGCGCGCGATGCAGCCGCGCGACCTGCCCGCGCATTGCCGTGAAGCGCGAGCCGCTGAGTTTCACGCCTGTCGCGAAGTCCAGGCCGAGCGGCGTGCCGACATCGACGTGGTCCTTCACCGCGAAATCGAACTTGCGCGGCTCGCCCCAGCGGCGCAGCTCGACGTTGTCCTTCTCGCTCGCGCCCACGGGCACATCGGCGTGCGGCAGGTTCGGCACCGCGAGCAGCAGCGCCTGCATCTCGGGCTGGATCTGTTCCAGCCGCGCGGCGGATTGATCGAGCTCCACCTTGATTTGCGCGACCTGCGCCATCACGGCATCGACACTCTCGCCCTTGGCCTTGAGTTGCCCGATCTGCTTGGAAAGCTGGTTGCGCTGCGACTGCAGCTCCTCGGTGCGGGTCTGGATCTGCTTGCGTTCGGCTTCGAGCGCCGTGAACGCGGCCACGTCGAGGAACTGCTGCGGCTTGGCACGCGTTTCCAGGCGCGCGACAACGGCCGGCAGGTCTTTGCGTAACAGGTTGATATCGAGCATCGGCAGATTTTACCGACGGTATTCGACTAAGCCTGAATCACCAGCTGGGTCTGCGTGACGACGGCGCACAGCTTGCCATCCTCGCGGCGCACGGATGTCTGCCACACCTGCGTCGTGCGTCCGCGATGCAGCGCCACCGCCTCGCCGGTGACGACGGTGTCGACCTTCGCGGCGGCGATGAACTTCGTGCTCGAGTCGGTCGTCGTGGTGCGCGCGCCTTGCGGCAGCGACATCACGGTGCCCACTGCGCCCAGCGTGTCCGCAAAGGCCATGTACGCGCCGCCGTGCAACACGCCGCCCGTCGTGCACAGGTCGGGCCGCACTTTCATCTCGGCGACGACCCGGTCCTCCGACACGGACACGAGCTTCACGCCGAGCAGCCCCGGCAGGAGCGGATCGAGGATTTTTTGCAGCGTGGCGGCGTCGAGTGCGGGCATGGGGGCTCTCCTTCGTTATCCCATCGCGCGATGCAAGGCCGCGCGCGCCAGAAGCCGCGTCGAATCGAGCGTCGGCAGCGGCGAATTCGTGTCGTCGATGATGAGCGGGATCTCCGTGCAGCCGAGCACGACTGCGTCGCAGCCTTGGGCCTTCAGGCCTTCGATCACCGACTGGAAGAAGCTCACGGACTGCGGCGTGAAGTTGCCGTACACCAGCTCCTGCATGATGAAGTGGTTCATCTTCTCGCGCTGGTCCGCAGGCGTCTTCACGTAGTCGAGGCCTGCCGCTTCGAGCTTCACCGGATAGACATCGCTGTCCACGAGCCAGCGCGTGCCCGTGATGCCCAGCTTGCGGAACCCGCGCACGCGCGCTTCATTCGCGACAACCTCTGCAATATGCAGCCACGGCAAGGGCGAGCCGGGCCGCACCATGTCGAAAGCCTGGTGGATGGTGTTGTCCGGGCAGATGAGGAAATCCGCACCGGCCCGCGCGAGCTTCTCCGCCGACGACAGCATCAGCGTCGCAACACCTTGCATGTCTTTCGCATCGAGGCACTTGACGTAACGGCTGAGCGAATGCGTGTGCATCGACACCTCGGGATGCGCGTGCGCACCCATCAGCTTCGAGCCCTCTTCGCAGATCGTGCGATAGCAAAGCGATGCACCCTCGGCCGAACAACCGACGATGCCGATGTGCAAGGTCATGACGCGGCTCCTCCATCGAGCTTCTCGATCATCAGGTGATATGCGCCGCGCAGGCCCGCCTTGCGAAACCCGCAGCGTTCGTACATCGCGATCGCAGGATTTTCCGGATGCACGGTGAGCGAGACCTGCGTGTACCCCGCCGCGCGTGCAGCGCCCAACGCCGCCATCATCATTGGCCGGCCGTATCCCTTGTGCTGGAACTGCGGCTCAAGGGCGATGCCCAGCTGCGGTGTGCGCGCATCGAGATAAGCAAGCCCCACGCCCTCGGGCAGCAAGCGCATCCAGCATGCGCCGGCGTCCGCGCCGTCCACCTGCGCAACCACACCGACATCGCTTTCGCGTCCCCAGTCGTGTGCATAGATGCTCACGTGCGGCGACTGCAGCACTTCGATGGGCCTCAGACTTGCAGGCGGCGGATCCCACAGCGCGATGTGCAACCAGTGCCAGAGCACTTTCTGATCGGTGGCGACGAGCGGGCGAAACTCAAGCATCACGGATACCACACCAACGAGAAACCCTTGGCCATCGATTCTTCGTAGTTCCGGCGAAAGTCCGCCAGCTTCGGGTCGTTCAGCGCCTCGATATCGATAGGCTTGCCCTGCTGCGTCAATTTCACGTGCTTGAACCCGTAGCGCTCGAGCGCGTCGAGCGCTACATGCGCAGCGGGCTTGTCTTCGTCCTGACGCACGAACAGCATGAGCTCGTGCTTCGACGCGAGCGGCGGGCAGTTCCATTCGAACTGGCTGCCTGCAAACGTGCCGTGACCGGGATAGATGTAGACGATGGGCATGTTGATGTCCGGGATCAGTTGTCGAGGCTTTTGCGCCAGACGAGCTGCATCATTTTCGGCAGTTGCGGATGACCGCCGGGAATCACTTCGCTCAGCACGAAGCCATGATGGCGGAAGAATTCGCATGCAGCGGCGTTCGTGTTCTGCGTCTCGGCCTTGAGATCCCTGCAGCCGTGCTGCCAGGCCCAGACGCGCGCCGCATAGAGCATCGCGGTGCCCACCGTCTTGCGACGCCACGCCGG
>DATJJL010000186.1:0-13688 GCA_035492155.1 Ramlibacter sp.
GCAGCCGGCAGGATGCCGCCGTGCCCGGGCTTGGCTCCTTGCGACAGCTTGATTTCGATCATCTTCACTTGCGGATCGGTCGCGTTCGCCGCAAATCGCTCATCGGAAAACAATCCCTTGTCGTCGCGGCATCCGAAGTAACCCGAGCCGATCTCCCAGATCAGGTCGCCGCCGTGCTCGCGGTGATATTGCGAGATCGAACCTTCGCCGGTGTCGTGCGCAAAGTTGCCCATCTTCGCGCCGCGATTGAGCGCCATGATCGCGTTGCCGGACAGCGCACCGAAACTCATCGCCGAGATGTTGAAGACGCTCGCGCTGTACGGCTGCTTCGATGTCTCGCCGATGGTGATTCGGAAGTCGGACGACGCGAGGCGCGTGGGAAACATCGAGTGGTTGATCCACTCGTAGCCCGTGAGGCCGACGTCCATCTGCGTGCCGAAAGGCCTGTTGTCCGGCGCCATCTTCGCGCGCTGGTACACGAGCGAACGTTGCGCGCGCGAGAAGGGCGCAGCCTCGCTGTCGCCCTCGATGAAGTACTGACGCAGTTCCGGGCGTACGTACTCGAAGAAAAAGCGCATGTGTCCGATCACAGGGTAGTTGCGCAGGATGGCGTGGTGGGTCTGCAGCACATCGTGCAGGCCGACCACGGTGAGCACGCCGAACACCAGCACGCCCAGCCCGCCGATCACCGGATCGACCGCGGTCAACGCCAGGCTCGCAACGAGCAGCGCGCCGCACGCGATGAATGTGTTGTAGCGAATCGGCCAGGCCGGCACTCTCAGTCCCATGCGGCGCATGCTAGCCGCAAGGTGGCCTGCTGGCTAGCGGGAAGACTGGTTGTCGATGAAGCGGCGCAGGTTGCCGGCAGCTCGCGTGCGGATCCTGCTGCGCAGCATGGGCGTCCATCCGAGCAGCAAGCCGGGTGCGCCGAGCGCCTGGCGCGACCAGCCCCAGAAGTCGAAGCTGTCGCGATGCCGCGCGATGCGCCCGTCGGGTGCGAACTCGAATCGCGCGTCTATGCTGTTGTCCACGAGGCGCCCCGTGGCGCTGAAGCGATAGTGAGCGTCCCAATGTGCGCTGCCCGTGCGGTCGTCGGCGTGGACTTCGCCGAAGCGCAGCTTCCAGACATCGGCGCCCTTGTCTTTCGTCGCCGCGCAGAGCATGCGCCACATGCCCATCACCTCCTGCTTGCCTCGCAGGGAGAACACCTCGTCGTCGAAAGCGACGTCGTCGGCGTAGTGGCCCGCCATCGCGTCGGGGTCGAGCCGGGCGAAGGCGTTGTAGAAATTCTCGATGGTCCGTTCGTTCGCGTTCATGGTTTCCATTCCTCCACGCGCTCAACGAGCCGCTGCAATGCATGGTCGACGGTCTGGCGGCGCACCGCAGCGCGATCGCCATCGAAGCGCAGCATCTCGCTGGAAAGGCGCCCATCGACCATGAACGCGAACCACACGGTGCCGACCGGTTTGTCGGGCGTGCCGCCGGTCGGGCCCGCGACGCCCGTAACGGCGACGCTCACTCGCGCGTGCGAGTGCCGCACCGCGCCGAACGCCATCGCGCGCGCGACCACCTCGCTCACCGCACCATGCGCGGCGATCGATTGCGGATCGACGCCCAGCAGTTCGACCTTCGCTTCGTTCGAGTAAGTGACGAAGCCGCGCTCGAACCACTCGCTCGATCCCGAAAGATCCGTGCACGCCGCGGCGATCATCCCGCCGGTGCAGCTTTCGGCCGCCGCAAGCATCCATTGCCGCTCGCGCAGCAGGTCTGCAAGTCGTTCAACGATGTTCACCAGAACCTCCATGCGGCGATGACGAGCAATGCGCAAAAGGCCGCCACGAAATCATCGAACAGGATGCCGAAGCCGCCCGCCCAGCCGAAGCCGTGAAAGCGGTCGTCGGCCCATGCGACGGGGCCCGGCTTGATTGCATCAAATAAACGAAACAGCACGAACGCGATGGACTGGCCGAGCCAGCCCGTCGGCATCACGAGCCACAGCACGAGCCAGAACGCGACGACTTCGTCCCACACGATAGCGCCCGGATCGAGGACGCGCATGTGCTGGGCGGTGACAGTGCAAGCCCACCAGCCGACAAGCGTCGACGCGGCGATGAAGATTCCCATGCCGAGGGTGCTGAACCACGGCGCGATCAGCACATATGCGATCCACGCGAAGAGCGTTCCTGCCGTGCCGGGAGCAAAGGGTGACAGCCCCGAGCCGAAGCCCAACGCGATGACGTGTGCGGGGTGCGACACGAGAAAGCGCAAGTTGGGTCTTAAGCCGCCGGTCATCTGCGCATCGTAGTCAATGACAGCTGCCGTGTCGCACGCGGAAGTCGCGCGGCCTTTCGGGATCGCCCTCGTCCCAAAGGCCCAGCCGTTGCGAGCGGGCATGCAATTCGTCGCGCCGGTAGGGCCCCGAGTCGCTTCGAAACTTGTACGACCACGCATAACCATGCGAGACCATCCATTTGCCGACGTCGGCCCGGCCGACATGAACGCGCGCGACGGTGCGGCGGTAATCGTCCTGGCCGCGCGTGAGGAGCGTCACGCGCTTGCGAAGAAGCTGCTGCGCGAGCGCGTCGCGCGATTGGCGGCCGAACACCTGGCAGATCTCGGGCGCGTCGATGCCTTCGATGCGCACCTGCTGCGCCGGCGTGCCGTCGTCCGGGCGCACCCACACCGTGTCGCCGTCGGTCACGTGGCTCACGGTGCCGCGCAATTGGCCCGCGCTGCACCCGAGCGGCGCGAAGCAAACGAGGGCCAGCAGCAATGTGCGCATGCGTTCAGCCGAAATGGTCGAACGATGAGAAGTTGCGCTTCAACGGCGCGCCGCGTGAATCGACGATGCGCAGCCCGGGCTCGCTGTCGATGCGGCCGATGCGCGTCACGCGTGTGTTCGACTGCTGCGCAGCGCGCTGCACCGCCTGCCGCTGCTCGGGCGCCGCGGAAAATAGCAGCTCGTAGTCGTCGCCGCCTGCGATCACGAACTCGAGCCGCTGTTCGTCGCTCATCGGCTCGCGGCATGCCAGCATCGTCATCGCCGCATCCGCGTCAATGCTCGCGCCGACACGCGAGAGCATCAACACATGCGCGAGGTCGCCGGCCAGGCCGTCGCTGATGTCGATGGCCGAGCTTGCAATGCCGCGCAGCTGCTCGCCCAGCGCAACGCGCGGCGTGGGTGTTTCCATGCGGCTTCGCGCCGCCTCGAACGCATCGGCGCCAAGCGCAAAGGTGCCTCGGAATACTTCGAGCGCGAGACGCGCATCGCCGAGCGTGCCGCTCGCATACAGGTCGTCGCCCGCTCGCGCGCCGCTTCGCAGCAGAGCCTGACCCTGCGGCACTTCGCCGAAGACCGTGATGCAGATGTTGAGCGGCCCGCGTGTGGTGTCGCCGCCGACCAGCTCGCATTCGAATTCGTCGGCCAATGCGAGCAAGCCTGTCGAGAAACCCTGGAGCCAGGATTCGTCGACATGAGGCATCGACAGCGCGAGCGTGAACGCGAGCGGCTGTGCGCCGCACGCCGCGAGATCGCTCAGGTTCACTGCGAGCGATTTGTGCCCGAGGCGTTGCGGATCGACCGTGGAAAGAAAGTGGCGGCCTTCGACGAGCATGTCGGTCGAGACGGCAAGCTGCATGCCGGCACGCGGCGCGAGCAGGGCGCAATCGTCGCCCGCGCCCAGCGGACTGCGTTTTGCGGTTCGGTGGAAGAACCGCTCGATCAAGTCGAACTCGCCCATGAAGGCGATTGTCGCTTAGTGCTGTCCGCGGAATCGCAGGGCGCCCTGCCGCACCACTTCGCCCAGCAGGCGCTCTCTCGCGTTCTTCTCGCGCAGCCACTGCGCATCGTTGACGCCGCGCATCGTGTCCTCGATGAGCAACTCGACGCCCCACGCGGCGCCCATGAGGCGCGCAAAGGGGCGAACTTGCGACAGCGTGTCGAGCACGTGCTCGCGAAGGGGCATGTGTTCGCCCGTTTCGGGGTCGACATACACCGCATCCAGCCCGAAGCGGCAGGCCTGGAAGCGGTTGTACGTGTAGACCATGTAGTCGTCTTCCTGAGGAACGAACGGCTGTTCCTCGATGAACCACGCCGCGAGCGCCTGCACGAAGCCGGCCAGTGCCGCAGCGCGCTCCACCGTGAGCGGCGTGTCGAAGACTCGGATCTCGATCGTGCCGTATTCCGGTTTGGGCCGGATGTCCCAGTAGAAATCCTTCATGCTCTTGACCACGCCTGTGCGTGTGGTCTTGGCGAAGAACTTCTCGAACTCCTCCCAATGCAGCGTGAAGGGCGCGCGTCCCGACATCGGGAAAGCGAACACCGAATTCAGGCGCGCCGAATCGAATTGCGTGTCCTGTCCCTGCACGAAAGGCGACGATGCCGAGAGTGCCACGCAATGCGGGATGTAGCGCGACATGCGATGCAGCATCAGGAGGGCTGCGTCGGCATCCGGGCACCCGATGTGCACGTGCTGGCCGAACACCGTGAACTGCTTGGAGAGATAGCCGTACAGCTCGTGCAGCTCGCGAAAGCGCGGCTTGTCGTAGATGCGCCGCTCGTGCCACTGCTGGAACGGGTGCGTGCCGCCGCCGACGATCGCGATGTTCAGGCGGTCCGCACTTTTCACGAGCGCGTCGCGGATCACCGAGAGTTCGTCCTGCACCTGCACGGCCGACTGGCAGATGCCGGTGGACACCTCGATCATCGAAGACGTCATCTCGGGCACCACCGAGCCGGGCAGCTTGTACTTGGCCATCAGGCGCAGCATCTCTTCCGAATACGGCGCGAGGTCGTAGTCGTGCGTGTTCACGAGCTGCAATTCGAGCTCGACGCCCAGCGACAGCGCGGCCGATTGGCTGAAGGGCTCGAGTTTTGGCGTGTCGCCCGGCGTCATCGCGATGGTGGGCAGCGGTTTACCCACGCACTTCCCTCAGACCCACTGGCCCTTCGGGCGCATCGGCGAGCGAAGTCTCGCGAACCCGATGCAGCGCGAATGTCGCGGCCATCGCGCCGAGCACTTCCATCAGAAGGATCGAGGGCAGCGCGACGCCCGTGATGCCCGGCGTGAGTTCGGGCGCGGTGTTCGCAAATTCCGAAACCATCAGCAGCGCGACGGAAGACATCGGCGCGAGCGAGCAGCCGGTCCAGATCGCCTGTCGCCATGTGGTGCCGCTGCCCCAGTTCGCTGCCCACACGCCTGCAACCTTCGCTGCGCCGCGCGCGAGCACGAGCGCGACGACCAGACCTGCCACTTCGGGATTCCACGGCGCCTTCGCTGCAACGACCGAGACCAGCACGAACATGAGCATGGTGAGCAGCGACGACGCGGTGCCCAGTTGTCGCGGCCATGCCCAGGGCCGCGGATTCAATTGCTTGAGCAGAAGGCCGCCCAGGAGCGCCGCCAGCGGCGCCGATCCGCCGAAGTGCGAAGCCACCGTGCTCGCCGCCGCGATTGTCGCGATCAGGAGCATCGACGTGTTCTCGCTCGTGGGACTCATGAAGCGCAAGGCGACACGCAGCACGAGCGCGAGCACCGCGCCGACGACGAACGAAACGCCCAGGACGACCAGTACCGGAAAGAGCGTGTCGCCAAGCTCGGCCGTGGGGCGGTGCATCACGCCGGCACGCGCGTTGACGAGCGTGAGCGCGTAAAGCGCGCTGAGCGTTGCAAGCGCGAGCGCGCGTTCGGTGACCGGACCCGATGCGCGCGTATCCATCACCACCCGAGAGAGCACGGCCGGCGAGGCAGCCATTGAGACGAGGGCGAGCGCCTCGGCGACGGGGCGCGACAGGCCGAGCCAGCGCATTGCGTAGTAAACGAGCAGGGCGGCCAGCAGCGACTCGAGCAGGCTTTGCAGCAGGACCATGGGGTTGTGCCGGAACCAGCGCAGCGGCAGGCGTCCGCCGGCTTCGAAAAGGACCACCGCCACGCCCAGCTCCAGCAGGAAGAGGGCGATGCCGTCGAGCGGCCACACGCCGCCCGAAAACCCGCCGAGGCCGGCAAGCGCACCGGTGATGGAATAGCCCACCACTTTCGGCACGGCAAGGTGGCGCCGAAGCAGGTGGCCGACGGCAGCGGCCACGGCCAGCAGCACCGACCATTGCAGGGTCGGCAGGCCGGCCGATGGCCGAACCCAATCGGCCCAGATCGCCATCACTTCGTTCATGCGGGGCCATGGTGCCTGCGCCCGCACGCAGGCCATGTAGGACGGGGGCGCGAAGCTGATCCGTGGCTGTCGAGCGGCGGCGCTGCTAGTGCAGAACGCGCGTGCTGCCGTCCTGGAGCTCGAACGGCGCGATCGGCACGTCGAAGCGCTCGCCGTCCTCGCCCACGAAGAAATAGCTGCCCTGCATCACGCCGCTGGGCGTGCGCAGGCGGCAGCCGCTGGTGTATTCGAAAGCTT
This sequence comes from Ramlibacter sp., assembly GCA_035492155.1. Taxonomy (GTDB): domain Bacteria; phylum Pseudomonadota; class Gammaproteobacteria; order Burkholderiales; family Burkholderiaceae_C; genus Ramlibacter. Next base: position 6,406 of record DATJJL010000186.1, read on the forward strand.
CGCCGGGCTTGAGCAGCGGCTGGTGCCCCACGACGCCGAGGCCCTTGACCTCCTCGGTGTTGCCGTTCGCATCGGTGATCAGCCAATGACGCGAGATCAATTGCGACGTGACCTCGCCCGTGTTGGTGATCGTGATGGTGTACGCGAACGTGTAGATGCCTTCTTCGGGCGCGGATTGCTCCGGCAAATACTGCGGAAGCACTTCGACGCGGAACTCGTACTTGGCCATCCGTGCATTTTGCGAGAATCCGGGCATGAGCAGAACCTTTCGCATCGCGCCGTCGATCCTTTCCGCCGATTTCGCGCGCCTGGGAGACGAAGTCGGGAACGTGATCGCCGCCGGTGCCGACTGGATCCACTTCGACGTGATGGACAACCATTACGTGCCCAACCTTACCTTCGGGCCGATGATCTGCTCGGCGCTCAAACCCCACGCGAAGAAGCCCGACGGCACGCCGGTGCCGATCGACGTGCACCTGATGGTGCAGCCTGTCGATGCGCTCGCGCAGGCTTTCGCGCAAGCGGGCGCGGACTACATCAGCTTCCACCCGGATGCGTCGGTCCACGTGCACCGCAGCGTGCAGGCCATCCGCGCCGCGGGCTGCAAGCCGGGACTGGTGTTCAACCCGGGCTTACCGGTGGATGTGCTGGACTGGCTGCTCGACGACATCGACCTTGTGCTCATCATGAGCGTGAACCCGGGCTTCGGCGGGCAAAGCTTCATCGATTCGGCGCTGCGCAAGATCGAGCAGGTGCGAAAGCGCATCGATGCGAGCGGGCGCGATGTGCGCCTCGAAGTGGACGGCGGCATCAAGGTCGACAACATCGCACGCGTGGCCGCTGCGGGCGCGGACACCTTCGTGGCCGGCAGCGCGATCTTCGGCCAGGGCGATTACGCGAAAGTCATCGGCGCAATGCGCACCGAGCTCGCCGTCTGAGTCCGTCGGACGCTTCTTACGAAGCTCGCCAGCGTGCGACTACAAACTCGCCCGCTGGCCGACGACGGGCCGGGACGCATGAGCTTCTTAAGCTTGGGCAAAGGAGTCGTCGCATGGACCTCGTTGCCGCATTGCCCGAATGGTTGGTCTGGGCGGCCGCCGGTGCGATCGGCGCGATCGCGCTGACCACCCTCGCGCGCGTACTGCAGACGTGCATGGACCTGGACGGCAACTAAAAGCCGCCCCATGCCCCAGTCCAGGCAGGAAAGCCAGCGCAAGTCGCGCGCCGGCGAAACGGCGGCTGCGAAGCAAAAGCAGCTCGAGGCATTCGCACAGGACGCGCAAGGCCCGCTCACGACATCCAGCGGCGTCGTCCTTCCCGACAACCATCATTCGCTGAAAGCCGGCGCGCGCGGGCCGCTGCTCGCGGAGGACTTCATCCTGCGCGACAAGCTCGCGCATTTCGAGCATGAGCGCATTCCCGAGCGCGTCGCGTGGGCGCGAGGCGCCGGCGCCCATGGATTTTTCGAGCTGACCCATTCGCTCGTCGACTACACGCACGCGCCGGTGCTGTGCGAGGTCGGTGCGCGCACGCCTGTCTTCGTGCGCTTTTCCAACATGACGGGCTCGCAGGGCTCGGCCGACACGGTGCGCGACATGCGCGGCTTCGCGGTGAAGTTCTACACGCGCGAGGGCAACTGGGATCTCGTGGGCGCGAGCATGCCCGTCTTCTTCGTGCAGGACGCGATGAAGCTGCCGGATCTGATGCACGCACTCAAGGCCCAGCCGCATCACGGCATGCCGCAGGCGTCGAGCGCGCACGACACGTTCTGGGATTTCGCGTCGCTCATGCCCGAATGCACGCATGCGCTGATGTGGCTGATGTCCGATCGCGCGCTGCCGCGGTCGCTGCGGATGATGGACGGCTTCGGCGTGCACACGTTTCGCCTGGTCAATGCGCACGGCGTTGCGCACTTCGTGAAGTTCCACTGGAAGGCGAAGCTGGGCTGCCACTCGCTCGCGGCGGAAGAAGCAACGCGCATCGCGGGTGAAGACCCCGACTTCCTGCGGCGCGACTTGTGGAAGACCATCGCCGACGGCGGAGCAGCGGAATGGGACCTCGCGGTGCAGCTCATCGCGCAAGACAAGGCCGCGGCGCTCGGCATGGACCTGCTCGATCCGACGAAGCTCATTCCCGAGGAGGTCGTTGCACCGGTGGTCGTCGGCCGGCTCGTGCTCAACCGCAATCCGGAGAATTTCTTCGCGGAGGTCGAGCAGGTCGCTTTCCACCCGGGCCACATCGTGCCGGGGATCGAATTCACGAGCGACCCTTTGCTGCAAGGGCGGCTCTTGTCGTATACAAGCAGCCAGATCGCGCGGCTGGGCGGGCCCAACCACGGCGACTTGCCGATCAACCGGCCGGTGTGCCCCGTGCACTCTTTCCAGCGGGATGGCGCGCATCGAACGGCGATCTCGCGAGGCTCGGTGGCCTATGAGCCGAACTCCCTGGAAAGCGGCGCCGAGTTCCGCGTCGACGGCGGACGGCAGGGCTTCCAGTCGCATGCGGACGAGATTGAATCGCCTAAGCAGCGTGGCGCGAACGCGAGCTTCGACGATCACTTCAGCCAGGCATCGCTTTTCTGGGCGAGCCAGTCGCCGGCTGCGAAGGATCGCATCGTCGATGCTTTCCAGCGCGAGTTGTGGCGAGTGGAAGTCCCGGCCATCCGCCAGCGCGTCGTGGACAACATGGCGCATGTGGATTCGCGGCTCGCGCGAAAGGTCGCCGAGCCGCTGGGCATCGCGCTGCCGGACGGCAAGGCGGCTGCGGGACGCGCGGGATTTCGCGAGGCCCGAAGCAAACCGCAACTTGAATCGGCCCCGTCTCTCGCAACGGAGCGCAGCGGGGGCAATTCCATCGCAACGCGACGCATCGCCGTGCTGGTCGCGGCCGGTGTCGAGGTCGGTGCGCTGCGCGTCATCCAGCACGCGCTGCAGGAAGCGGGCGCGAGCAGCCGACTGCTGGCCGATCGCGTCGGCACACTCGCCACGGCGTCGGGCCAGCAATTGGCGGTGGAGCACACGTATCGATGCGAGTCCTCCGTGATGTTCGACGCCGTCATCGTCCCCGGCGGCGCCGCCAGCGTGGATGCGCTGACTACGTGCGGCGACGCGATGCGTTTCGTGCAGGAAGCCTACAGGCATGGCAAGGCCATCTGCGTGATCGGCGAGGGCATGCGATTGCTGGCACCGCTGGGCTTTGCCGACGCACAGGCGGCAGCGAAGGTGCCCGGCCTCGTCGTGGGCCGCAACGACCCGCCGAACCGCGCGGACATGGCGCGCGACTTCATCACCGCGCTCGCGGCCCATCGGCACTGGCTGCGACCCGGCGTCGGCGCGACGTCCTGAAAGCCGATTCCTACGCGGCGTGCCCGCCAGCGCTGACGCGCGCCGCGACACTGCTGCGCCCAAATTCTCGGATGGCAACCAGTAACGAAAGCGGCCGGCGCAAGCCCGCCACGCGCGGTTTCGCGTCCATGGACCCGGAGCGGCAACGCGAGATCGCCAGTCGCGGCGGCAAGGCGGCTCACCAGAAGGGCACGGCCCACGAGTTCAACCCCGATGAAGCGCGCGCGGCCGGCAGCAAGGGAGGTCAGGCCGCACACCGCAAGGGCACGGCGCACGAGTTCGATTCGGAAGAAGCGCGCGAAGCGGGGCGCAAGGGCGGGCAGGCGAGCCACGCGACGAAGCCCTGACGAAGCGCTGGATGAAGCGCCTGCGGGACAATCTTCCGCTTGAGCACCGCACATTCATCATTCGACGCAGCGATCGTCGACCTCGACGGCACGCTCGTCGACACGCTGCCTGATTTCGACGTCGCACTGAACGCGATGATGCGTGAGCTGCATCTGCCAGCCGTCGACGTGCGCACGATCGAATCGATGATCGGGCGGGGCTCGGAATACTTGATCCGCGCCCTGCTTGAACATGTCGGTGCGCCAGCGGCGCGCTTCGACGAAGCGTGGGATTCGTACTGGAAGAACTACCTGGCGATCAACGGCGACCATTCGCGCGTGTACCCAGGTGCGCGCGAGGGTCTCGCGGCGTTGCGCGAAGCGGGCCTGAAACTCGCGTGCCTCACGAACAAACCGACGGCGTTCGCGCAGCCGCTCCTTGACCGCATGCAGATCGCGCCTTTTTTCGACATCGTGTTCGGCGGCGACGCATTCGAGCGGAAGAAGCCCGATCCGCTGCCCACGATCAGGGCCTGCGAAGCGCTTGGCACGTCTGCGTCACGTGCGCTTGTGATCGGCGATTCGAGCAACGACGCCCGCGCGGCTCGCGCTGCGGGCTGCCCCGTGGTGCTCGTGACGTACGGCTACAACCACGGCGAGCCGGTGCAGCGCATCGACGCCGACGGCTATGTCGATTCGATCGCCGAGGTGCCGGATTGGATCAGGCGGCGGGCTTGCCCAGAAGTGCGTCCTTGAGCTTCCAGTCGGCGGGCTGGGGGCCGAGCCAGATGCGCAGCAGCGCGTTGTAGAACTCGGCCTCCTTGAACGGCTCGCCTTCCTGCTTGCCCCTGACGGTGATGATGGTGCCGGTGCCGGGCACCCATTCGATCGTGAAGGTGTCCCCCGCCTTGAGCTGCTTCACTTCAGTGAAGAGCTGGCTCATGCGCATCAGCCCGGGGATCAGCTTGGTGAACGACGCCTTGTTGTCCATGTTGTCCTCCACGCCGCGGATGAAAAGTTTTCCGAGCTCGTTGGAATCGATGTCGCGCAGCATGGTGACGGACATCTTCTTCGGGCCGGGCATCGCAAGCACGTCGTCCGCCGTGGCTGCCTTCTTCGGAAGGTACAGCCCGGCGGTGTAGACCTTCACGACGAACTTGTAGCGCACGCCCGCGCCGTTCAAGTGCAGCTTTGCGCCGCGCAAGTCGATGTTCTCGTCGTACTTGACGCCCGAGACGGTCTGCATCTGTGCGAAAGACGCACAGGCGAAAAGCGAGATGGCCGCTGCCAGCAGCCATTGGCGATACAGCTTCAAGATGTTCTCCTCAACGAAAAACGAACGGTCGTTCTATTTTGTCGATGATCACCTGTCTGCCCGCGTGCGCGCAATAGGGTTTTTGCTACACTGCGCCGCATGTCCATCCACCGCACGAGCATTGCTGGTCACAGGGGCCGAGGAGCCTGGCCCTGGCGTAAGCCAGCATCTGTGCGTTCCTGATCGCACGGGGTTTTCGCCCGTGCTCCCGCGCCCGGCCCCGGGCAATCCTTGATCCCACGCGGCATTCGCCGCACGAGCTTGTGGAGGCTCTTTCGTGATCACCGAACTGGAATTCAAAAGCCTGGCATTGCAAGGCTTCAATCGCATCCCGCTGATCGCCGAGGCGTTCGCGGACCTCGAAACCCCTTTGTCCCTGTACTTGAAGCTCGCGCACACGCGCGGCCAGGGTGCGTACAGCTTCCTGCTGGAATCCGTCGTCGGAGGCGAGCGCTTCGGGCGCTACAGCTTCATCGGACTGCCCGCACGAACGCTCTTGCGTGCAAGCGGCTTCGGCGCCGATGCGGCGACGCAAGTCGTCACCGACGGCCAGGTCGTGGAGACGGCACACGGCAACCCGCTCGATTTCGTTGCCGAATACCAAAAGCGATTCAAGGTTGCATTGCGTCCGGGCCTGCCGCGTTTTTGCGGCGGCCTTGCAGGCTACTTCGGCTACGACACCGTCCGCTACATCGAAAAGAAACTCGAGAAGTCCTGCCCGGCCGATACGCTGGGCTGCCCCGACATCCTCCTGCTGCAATGCGAGGAGCTTGCCGTTATCGACAACCTGTCGGGCAAGCTTTATCTGATCGTTTACGCCGATCCTGCGCAGCCCGAAGCATTCGCGAATGGAAAGAAGCGGCTGCGCGAATTGAAGGAGCAGCTGAAGTACTCGGTGAGCGCACCGGTAGTGAAGGCGACGCAGGGTTTCCCTGCCGAGCGTGAATTCGCCAAGGCCGATTACCTCGAGGCCGTGGACCAGGCGAAGGAGCTGATCGCCGCCGGCGATTTCATGCAGGTGCAAGTGGGCCAGCGCATCAAGAAGCGCTACACCGAATCGCCGCTGTCGCTGTACCGCGCGCTGCGCTCGCTGAACCCCAGCCCCTACATGTACTACTACCACTTCGGCGATTTCCACGTGGTGGGCGCCTCGCCGGAGATTCTCGTGCGGCAGGAGCAGGTGCCCGAAGGCCGGAAGGTGACGATCCGGCCGCTCGCGGGCACGCGCCCTCGCGCCGCCACGCCGGAGACGGACAAGGCTGTCGAGAAAGAACTGGTTGCCGATCCGAAAGAACGCGCCGAACACGTCATGCTGATCGACCTCGCGCGCAACGACATCGGGCGCATCGCGAAGACCGGCACGGTCAAGGTGACGGAGGCTTTCGCGGTCGAGCGCTACAGCCACGTGATGCACATCGTGAGCAACGTCGAAGGCATCCTCAAGGACGGGATGACGAGCGTCGATGTGCTGAAGGCAACCTTTCCGGCCGGCACGCTGAGCGGTGCGCCGAAAGTGCACGCGATGGAGCTGATCGACAAACTCGAACCCAACAAGCGGGGCCTGTATGGCGGCGCGTGCGGGTACCTGAGTTACGCGGGGGACATGGACCTTGCGATCGCGATCCGTACGGGAATCATCAAGGATCAGACGCTCTACGTGCAAGCGGCAGCGGGCATCGTTGCTGATTCGGTGCCCGAACTCGAGTGGAAGGAAACCGAAGCCAAGGCACGAGCTCTGCTGCGCGCGAGCGAGCTTGTCGAGGAGGGGCTGGAATGAAGCTGCTCATGATCGACAACTACGACAGCTTCACCTACAACCTGGTGCAGTATTTCGGCGAACTGGGCGCGGACGTGGAAGTGTTTCGCAATGACGAGATCAATGTGGCGGGCATCGCGGATCGCCGGCCTGATCGGCTCGTCGTCTCACCGGGCCCGTGCACGCCGAATGAAGCGGGCGTTTCGATCGAGGCGATCAGGCACTTCGCGGGCAAGCTGCCCATCCTCGGCGTGTGCCTCGGGCACCAGGCCATCGGCGCGGCGTTCGGCGGGAAAATCATTCGCGCGAAAGTGTTGATGCACGGCAAGACGAGCGTGATCACGACGACGCGCGAAGGAGTGTTCGCGAACCTGCCCGGAAAGTTCACCGTGAACCGCTATCACTCGCTCGCCATCGAGAAGGATTCGTGCCCGAAAGTCCTGAAGACAACGGCGTGGACCGACGACGGCGAGATCATGGGTGTGAGGCACACCGAGCTTCCCATCCAAGGTGTGCAGTTCCATCCGGAATCGATCCTGACG
>DATJJL010000187.1:0-4905 GCA_035492155.1 Ramlibacter sp.
AGACGAGATCAAGTCGCTGCAAAAGCAGATCGCCGATCTCGAGGAAATCTGGAAATCCGAAAAGGCCACGGCCCAGGGCTCGGCCGAGGTCAAGGAACAGATCGACAAGCTGCGCACGCAGATCGACGAGTTCACGCGCAAGGGCGATTTCAACAAGGTGGCCGAGCTGCAATACGGCAAGCTGCCCGATCTCGAAAAGCGCCTGAAGGAAGCGCAAGCGAAGGAAACCGACAAAGCCAAGACGGGCAAGCCGCAACTCTTGCGCACGCAAGTGGGCGCTGAGGAAATCGCGGAAGTCGTCGCGCGTTCCACGGGCATCCCCGTGTCCAAGCTGATGCAAGGCGAGCGCGAGAAGCTCTTGCTCATGGAAGAGCGCCTGCACCAGCGCGTGGTGGGCCAGGACGAAGCGATCAGCGCGGTGGCCAATGCGATTCGCCGTTCGCGCTCGGGCTTGTCCGACCCGAACCGGCCCACGGGCTCGTTCTTGTTCCTTGGCCCCACGGGCGTGGGCAAGACGGAGCTGTGCAAGGCGCTCGCCACGTTTCTTTTCGACAGCGAAGAGCACCTGATCCGCATCGACATGAGCGAATTCATGGAGAAGCACTCGGTGGCTCGCCTCATCGGCGCGCCTCCGGGCTATGTGGGCTACGAGGAGGGCGGCTATCTCACCGAGGCCGTGCGCCGCAAGCCGTACAGCGTGATCCTGCTCGATGAAGTCGAAAAGGCCCACCACGACGTCTTCAACGTGCTGCTGCAGGTGCTCGACGATGGTCGCCTCACCGACGGCCAGGGCCGCACGGTGGACTTCAAGAACACCGTGATCGTGATGACGAGCAACATCGGCTCGCATCGCATCCAGGCGATGACGGGCAAGCCTTACGACGACGTCAAGGAAGCCGTGTGGGACGAGCTCAAGACGCACTTCCGCCCGGAGTTCCTGAACCGCATCGACGAGACCGTGGTCTTCCACGCGCTGGACGCGCAGCACATCGAGAAGATCGCGGCGATCCAGCTGCGCATCCTCGAGCAGCGCCTCGCGAAGATGGATCTGGTGCTGCAGATTTCGCACGCGGCACTGGAAGAACTCGCGAAGGTCGGCTTCGATCCGGTGTTCGGTGCCCGGCCGCTCAAGCGAGCGATCCAGCAACGTATCGAGAACCCGCTGTCGAAACTCATTCTCGAGGGCAGGTTCCCGCCCAAGAGCACGATCAGCGTCGGTGTCGATCCTGTGCGCGAGCCGGGGGTGTTCAAGTTCGGTGGGGCGCAGGTGGAGGCTCGCGAAAGCCAGGCGGCCTGACTGCCACGTGTTCCGTGTTACACGGATTCCGTGTAACATGGCGAGCATGAGTAATCTCACGCTTGCTATCGACGACAAGCTGCTTCAGGCAGCTCGTGTGCGCGCGGTCCGGGAAGGCACCAGCGTCAACGAGATCTGCCGCCACGCGATCGAGAGCTACGCGCGCGCGGAAGGACGCAGCGACTGGCTCGCGAGGTATGACGAGCTGACGGCGCGCATCGCATCGTCTCGCAAGGGGCGCTCAATGAAGCAGTTGCCGCGCCAGACGCGCGAGCAGATGTACGACGAGATCCTCGACAAGCGCAGTGCCGGATGAGGCTTTTTCTCGACACGAACATCCTTCTGTACACGCAGGACTCCAGCGAGGCACCCAAGCGCGACAGGGCGATGGCCCTGCTGCGCGAGCATGCGGCAGACGACATCGTCGTCAGCACGCAAGTCCTGCTGGAGTTCTACCGGAACCTGTTGCGCAAGAAGCTGTGTACGGCGGCCGATGCCGCGCTGCTATGCGGCGCGTGGATGGAGCATGAAGTGGTGCCCGTCACGCCTGCACTTGTGGCATCGGCCATCGAGCTTCACCAGGAAAAGCAGCTGTCGATCTGGGATGCGCTCGTGCTTCAGGCGGCGCTGGAGGCGCGCTGCAGCGTGATCTACACCGAAGACTTGCAGCACGGAATGCGGGTGGGGCCGCTTCGGATCGTGAACCCTTTCCTCGCCAACGAGGTTCACGAACCAGAAGCGGTTTATCGCGTCAAGCGCGTTGCGCGCAAGCCTACTGCGGCGACTTCGTTATCCGCAGGTAAGGCCGCGGCGCCTTCCAGCCCTGCGGGAAAAGCGTCTTCGCTTCCTCGTCGGAGACGGAGCCCGAGATGATCACGTCCTCGCCCTTCTTCCAATTGGCGGGCGTGGACACCTTGAACTTCGCCGTCAACTGGATCGAGTCGAGCGCGCGCAATATCTCGTCGAAGTTGCGGCCCGTGCTCATCGGGTAGGTCAACGTCAGCTTGATCTTCTTGTCGGGGCCGACGATGAAGACAGTGCGCACCGTCTGGTTCGTCGCGGCCGTGCGGCCCGTGGTCGTCGTGTCCTCGGCGGGAAGCATGTTGTAGAGCTTCGCGACATTGAGGTTGGCGTCGCCGATGATCGGGTAGTTCACCTTCGCGCCCTGGGTCTCCTCGATGTCGCCGAGCCACTTGCTGTGGCTGTCGATCGGGTCGACGGACAAGCCGATCAGCTTCGCGCCGCGCTTGGTGAACTCGGGCTCGATCTTCGCCATGTAGCCAAGCTCGGTGGTGCAGACGGGCGTGAAATCCTTCGGGTGCGAGAACAGGATTGCATATTGGTCGCCGATCCACTCGTGGAAATCGATGGGGCCCTTGGTCGTGTCGGCCTTGAAGTTCGGTGCGGTGTCGTTGATTCTCAGGGACATAGTTGAATCCTCCAGGAGGTGAGAGAGCAAGGTTAGGACGATAGCGCGGCGCGGTCAAATATGTGCTTATCACCGGCATGCATTACGCTTTGGCCATGACGACGACATTCCACGCACTGGTCCTCGAGAAGGACCCGGAGTTCCGAGCGCAAGTGCGCGAGGTGGGCGACGATTTCCTCGGCGAGGGCGACGTCACGATCGGCGTCGAGTACTCGACGCTCAACTTCAAGGACGGCCTGGCGATCACGAACCGCTCCCCGGTCGTGCGCACCTGGCCGATGATCGCGGGCATCGACGGCGCGGGCGTCGTGGCGTCCAGCACATCAGCAAAGTGGAAGCCGGGCGATCGCGTGGTGATCAACGGGTTCGGCACGGGCGAAGTGCACAAGGGCTGCCTTGCTGGACGTGCGCGCATGAAATCCGAATGGCTGGTGCGCCTGCCCGAGCGCTTCTCGACGAAGCAGGCGATGGCGATCGGCACCGCAGGCTATACCGCGATGCTCTCCGTGCTCGCGCTCGAGCGGCATGGCCTCAAGCCCGGCGATGGCGAAGTGCTCGTCACCGGCGCAACCGGTGGCGTCGGCTCCATTGCGATCGCCGTGCTCGCGAAGCTCGGCCATCGTGTGGTTGCCTCAACGGGCAAGGCATCGGAAGAGGGCTATCTCAAGTCGCTGGGCGCGGCGTCGATCATCGACCGCAACGAGCTCACCGCCCCCGGCAAGCCGCTGCAGAAAGAACGTTGGGCCGGCGTGGTGGAAGCGCTGGGCAGCCACACGCTCGCGAATGCAGCGGCGCAAGTCATGCGGGGCGGTGCGGTCGCTGTATGCGGCAACGCGCAAGGCATGGACCTGCCCGCGACAGTCGCACCGCTCATCCTTCGCGGCGTGGCATTGCTGGGCATCGACAGCAACTACGCGCCGCTCGCGCTGCGCGAACAAGCGTGGTCGCGACTGGCGCGCGACCTCGACACCGCGAAGCTCGATGCATTGACAACGGAGATTGCGCTTGCCGGTGCCATCGAGCAGGCGCAACGCCTCATGGCCGGGCAGGTGCGCGGGCGCACGGTGGTACGAACTCGTCTCGGATGAGCGGCGCGTGCATGCATACTCGATGCATGCAAATCGTTCCTCACATCGGCCCTGTCGCCGCACTCGTCGCGGGCATCCTCATTCTGCTGATGCCGCGCCTTTTGAATTTCATCGTGGCGATCTACTTGATCATCATCGGCGCGGTCGGCCTTTTCGGCCGGTGATTCAGCAAGCGGCGCGCTACTTCGCCGTGTGCGCGGCGTACACCTTCTGCATGCCACCGAGCCAGCGGCCGTAGTCCTGCGCCTTGTTCAGGAAGTACTTCGCGACTTCCGGATGCGGCAGCACGAGGAAGCCTTCCTCGCGCATCGTCCTCACCACGTCCTCGGCCACCTGTTCGGGCGTGAGCACGCCGTTGACGCCCGCGGAGCCAGTGCCGCCGGCAGTCATGGCCGTCTGCACGGACTGCGGGCACAGGCAAGACACGCGCAGGCCCTTGCGGCCATAAGCGATGCGAAGCCATTCCGCGATGGCGACGGCCGCGTGTTTGGTCACGCCATAAGGCGCCGATTCGACGATGTTCAGCAATCCTGCCGCCGATGCGGTGACGAGAAAGTAGCCTTCGCCGCGCTCGATCATCTCGGGCACCACCGCGCGCGCCGCCCACACGTGGGCCATGCCGTGCACTTCCCACATCTTCTGCCAGAGCGCGTCGTCCAGCTCGATGCCGCCCATCTTGCCCAGGATGCCCGCGTTCGACATGAAGATGTCCACCTGCCCGAACTTCTCGCGCGTGGTGGCGACAAGCGCTTGAATGTCGGCCTCGCGGCTCACGTCGCATTTCACGGCAATGGCACCGATGTCTTTCGCGACGGCCTGCGCCTGCTCGAGGTTCATATCCGCGACGACGACGCCGCGCGCACCTTCCTGCACGAAGCGCCGAGCGATGCCCGCACCGATGCCGCTTGCGCCACCGGTGACGATGGCGACCTTTCCACGAATTTCCATGTGATGTCTCCGCTGCTGTCAGGCGGAGTATGGGCTCAATGGGGCGGGGTGCGAAGCCACTTGGGAGACACAGGGGTTGATGGGCCGGACTCGATCCGGCAACTTTGATATCGGCGAGATGTGGATGGGCTCGCGGCGGGCGG
>DATJJL010000188.1:0-16321 GCA_035492155.1 Ramlibacter sp.
GTCGAACGCCTGGAGATCGGCTACACGTGGTACGGCAAAAGCTGGCAGCGCTCGCACGTGAACACCACCTGCAAGCTGCTCCTCATGACGCACGCGTTCGAGACGCTCGGCGCCAAGCTCGTCGGCTGGCGCACGGACAACTACAACTTCGCGAGCCAGAAGGCCATCGAGCGGCTCGGTGCGAATAAGGACGGCGTGCTGCGCCATCACGCATTGCGCCGAGACGGCACGGTGCGCGATACGGTGATGTACAGCCTTGCGGCCGGCGAGTGGCCCGAGGTGAAAGCGCACCTGCAATACCAGCTCGCGAGGCCGCGCGGCTGAGGAGACACGTCGCATGCTGATCGATTTCTTCTACACGCTGCGCAGCGCCAAGCTGCCGGTCTCGGTGAAGGAATACCTCACCTTGCTAGAGGCGCTGAAGGAAGGCGTGGTCGGCCCGCAAAGCGACGATGGGTATTCGCTCGACGATTTCTACTACCTGTCGCGCACGGCGTTGGTGAAGGACGAGAAGCACTACGACAAGTTCGACCGTGCGTTCGCCGCCTACTTCAAGGGCGTGGAGATGCTCGCCGACTTCACGAAGGACATCCCGCTCGAGTGGCTGCGCAAGAACCTCGAGCTCGAGCTCTCGCCCGAAGAGAAAGCCAAGATCGAGGCGATGGGCTGGGACGAGCTCATGGAAACGCTCAAGAAGCGCTTCGAAGAGCAGAAGGATCGCCACGAAGGTGGCAACCGCATGATCGGCACCGGCGGCACGTCGCCCTTCGGCGCGTACGGGTTCAACCCGCAGGGCATCCGCATCGGCCAGGACAAGGGCCGCAACAAGAGCGCCGTGAAAGTGTGGGACCAGCGCGCGTACAAGGACTACGACGACTCGCAGGAGCTGGGCACGCGCAACATCAAGATCGCGCTGCGTCGCTTGCGCAAGTTCGCGCGCGAGGGCTCTGAAGAAGAACTCGATCTCGACGACACGATCAGGGCCACTGCTGCGAACGCGGGTTACCTGGACATCAAGATGGTGCCCGAGCGGCACAACAACGTGAAGGTGCTGCTGCTCATGGACGTGGGCGGCACGATGGACGAACACATCCACCGCGTCGAGGAGATGTTCTCCGCAGCCAAGGCGGAGTTCAAGCACCTGGAGTTCTATTACTTCCACAACTGCGTCTACGACTTCATGTGGAAGAACAACCGCCGGCGCTTCTCCGAGAAGTTTCCGACGTGGGACATCATCCGCAAGTACAACAAGGATTACAAACTCATCTTCGTCGGCGACGCGACGATGAGTCCTTACGAAATCCTGCAGCCGGGCGGCAGCGTCGAATACAACAACGAGGAAGCCGGCGCGGAATGGGTGCAGCGCCTGACGAACGCCTTCCCGAAATTCGTGTGGATCAACCCCGAGCCGCAAGGCGTGTGGCAATACCGCCAGTCCATCAGCGTGATCCAGCAGCTGATGAACCAGCGCATGTATCCGCTGACGATCAAGGGCCTGGAAGAGGCGATGCGGCTTCTGACGAAGTGAGCACGCGGACGCGTGGTCATCCCGGCGCAGGCCGGGTTCCAGTGACTTTTCTTTTTTCCCCGATCCGCCGCGCGAATACGCCGAGGATCTCGCGGTAAAGCGCATCGCCCATGATCTGGTCCTCGTTGCCCGCGTCGATGTTCGGATTCACGTTCACTTCGATCAGCCAGCATTTTTCGCCCGACTGCTTCAAGTCGACGCCGTAAAGGCCGCGGCCGATGAGTTGCGCACCGCGCACGGCCGTGTCGATCACCACCTGCGGCACCTCGCCGATCGAAAACGCGATCGTCTCGCCTTCCACTCGTTCATCGCCCTCGCGTTTGATCACCTGCCAGTGCCCCGGCGCCATACGGTATTGCGCAGCGAAAAGCGGCCGGCCGTCGAAGATGCCGATGCGCCAGTCGAACTCGGTGGGAAGCCATTCCTGAGCAATGAGCAGTTCAGACCGCGCAAACAATTCGTTCGCGCTCTCGACCAACTGCTCTTCGCTCTCGATCTTCGACACACCGAGGCCGAACGCGCCATCGGGCACCTTCAGTACGCAAGGCAGCCCGAGCGCAGGCACCACTGCTCGCACGTTGTCGCGATGCACCTTGAGCGTCCTGGGCTTGGGAACGCCATGCTGTCCCATCAGCTCGTCGAGGAACACCTTGTTCGAGCAGCGCAGCACCGATTCCGGGTCGTCGATCACCGGCATGCCCAGCGATTCGCATTTGCGCGCAAGCTCGTAGGTGTAGTTGTCGACGCTCGGGTCCGCGCGAATGAAAAGCGCATCGTATTGATCGATGCGCCCGGCGTCCTCCGGCCCGATGATCTCGGCTTTCAGGCCGACTCGCGGCGCGATCTCCACGAACTTGGCGAGCGCGCCGTCGTTCGAGGGATGGTCGACCTCCTTCGGGTCGCGCAGGATGGCGAGCACGGGCCGGTGCCCCGGTGTCGAGACCTCCGGAGCGCGGCTGGTTCCGGTCACGTATTCGGTCGCTGCGGCGAGCAGGGCTTCGCGGTGACGCGACTGCACGTCTTGCACGGAAATCGCGTCGATCTTCTCGAGTTGCCAGCCCCCGGCTTCGCGCCGGAATCGCGCGCGCAGCAAGGGCGCCTTGACGAAGGCGAAGAGCTGCTGTGCGGCCGCGCCGTGCACACCCGCCGGATCGCGGCCGAAATAAGCGTCGAGCTCGAACCGGTCGCTGCCCTCGTGGCGTATTTCCTTCGCGAGCTCGCCCATGTGTCCGCCCAGCGATTCGGCGAGCGCACCGGACTGCAGGTCGCCGATGGCTTTGACTTCGGGCACGGGTTGGTGTCCGCGTGCCTGGGCCAGCAGCGACACGTAGTAGCCGCGTCCCTGGTAGCGCTGCACGCGGCACAGGTTCACGACCTTCGCGTCGAGGTGGTTGGTGTAGGCAGGCTCGGTGAGATAGGCGCGTGCGGTGACCGTGCCGGATCCGGGGATCTCGAATGGCCACTGCCCGTCGCGCTCGGTGACGAACAGGACTGTCATGCTTCGAAGATGCCGCCACGCCCGAGTTGCGCGGGAAGGCGCGGGCCGCATCGGGGCGTCGGCATCGCTCCCGTTCTGGCGCCCCCGGCGGGAATCGAACCCACATCTAGCGCTTAGGAGGCGCTCGTTCTATCCATTGAACTACGGCGGCGGCAGGGCAGATTCTAGGGCCTGCCCTTCGGTGTCACCGGCATGCTTCACAGCGTGAAGAAAATCCCGTTCTGGATCGAACCGATCACGTTCGCCTGGTTTTCCGCGGATTCCGAAAAACCCACCAGCACCTCCGCGCGCGACATGCCGTGGTCGAGCGAATCGACCCAGAACTGCAGGCCGCCGGCGTCGGGCGCGCGGTGCAGCACGTTGGAGTAGAGCTGCGCGGCGTAATGCTGGTTGTCCAGCGGGCCGTACGTATTCAGGAACTCGGGACTCGACGCGAAATAGGCCGCGGCATCGCGCAGCGACTCGCCCGCGTCGATGTGGTGAATCCAGTAACTCAAGCCGCCGACGTCGGGCGTGCGGTCGAAGGCCGCCTGGTAGAGCCTATAGGCCTGGCCCGCGTCGCCGTTGATGTCGAAGCCGAGGAAGCCGTTCGTGAATTGCAGGCGCTCGACGTTCGTCGCCCATTCGTTCACCCCGTTGCCGTAGATCGACAAGCCTGTGGACGTGGGCGTGAGGTAGTACTGGTCGCGATGCCCGTTGAGCACCAGCGTGTCGAGGCCGCCGCCGCCGTCGATCACATTTCCCGAGGCATTGACCGTCGCGTTGTTGCCGTCGTCGAAGAGGATGTTGCTGATGCCGTGCAGCGTGTCGGTGAAGCCGGCCAGGAAGCTGTTCACGGTCATGGAGCCGTCGAGCTGGTACTTGAAGTCGAAGTACGGCAGCTCCTTGCCGGTGTAGATCACGGTGTCGGTGCCGCCGCCGCCGGTGATGTCGTTGTTCTGGGCTGTCGTGGACGTCGCCATGGCGTTGGTGACCACCGAGCCGCTCCAGGAAAGCGTGCCGTTGCGATAGATGTCGCTTTGCCCCTGGATCGTGCCTGCGCCGTCGATCGCATACGTACCCTGGGCCAAGGGAAGATTCACGCCGTTGAGGGTCGCACTGCCGACGTACAGGTTGCGGTCTTCGGTGCCGGAGACGCCATCGTTGAAATACTGGATGCCGACGCTGGTGATCGGCCCCGCCGGCAACTGGACCGTTACCGTTTGCGTGTCACCGTTGATGACATACGAGTCGACAGTCACCACGGTCGTCCATTGGCCGTTAATCAGGATGCCTGCCTGCGGCCATACGCCGCCTGCGGGGATGCCGCCCAGCACGAACTGCAATTGCCCCTTGTCGTAATCGACCGCGGGGTGGGCCACAAACGCGTCGTTGCCCGCGGTGCCGGTGGTAGTTGTCATCGCCAAAACCTTCCTGAATTGATGGAAGGATTTTGAAAACGCACTGCTGCGCCATCAATGATGCAGACGGGCTAGGACTTCAGCCCGCATCGACATCAAGCCCGCCGACACCGCAGTGGGCACGCTCCTACAGGCAGTGTTTCCGCAAGCTCTACGATTCGCGCAAGCTCAGCACTGCCGAGCGAAGATCGGCCGCCCATGCACGGCGGTCGCGGCCGTTCGCGTGCTGCGGCTGGCCGAATGTGACGAGGGCCGCGAGCGGCGGCGCGGTGAGCGTGCGCCACAGCGATTCGACCAGCGACTCGTCGCCGACGTAAATCGGGGCGAGGCTCAGCTCGCCCGTTGCTGCGTCGACGAACGACAGCGCAACCGGCAGCACCGGTGCTTCTGCCGAGATCGCAGCTTGCAGCAGGTTCGCATGGAAGGGCAGCAGCGCGCGGCCGTCGCTTGTCGTGCCTTCGGGGAAGACGGCGAGCACGTCGCCCGCGCGAAGCGATTCGGCCATATGGTGCACCACGCGCATCGCATGCCTGCGCGATTCACGCTCGATGTAGAGGGTGCCGCCGCCCGTCGCCAGCGTGCCGATCAGCGGCCAATGTTCCACTTCGGATTTCGACACGAAGCGGCAATGGCGCGATGCGTGAACCACCAGGATGTCGAGCCACGAGATGTGGTTGGCGACGAGCAGCATGGGGCCGCGCACGGGCGGCGTGCCGCGAACATGCAATTCGATGCCGAGCACGCCGAGCATCTCTCGCGCCCATCGGCTTACACGCTCTTCACGCTCCGGCGGCGAAAGGCGCGGAAACACGAAGACGATGGTGCGCCATCCGGCCAGCGCATGCGCGAGAGCGTGAACGAGCCGCCACGCGGCGCGCAACGCACGCATGCCTAGCGGTCCAGCGCCTCGTATGCGACCTGCCCCGCCGCAATCGTGCAGCGCACGCGGCCGTGCATCGGCCATCCCGCGAAGGGCGTGTGCTTGCCTTGGCTGCGCAACTCGCCGGGCATGACGGTCCATTCGGCTTTCGGGTCGAAGACGACGAGATCGGCGACGCCGCCGGCCGCGAGCTGTCCGATGCTCGCCTGCAGCGTGCCGAGCGAAGAGCCCAGCACCTTCGCCGGTGCGCTCGTGACCACAGCGAGCGCTCGTTGCAGGCCCGCACCGGACTCCTCACCCCAGCGGTGCGCGAGCGCGAGCAGCAGCTCCATGCCGGTGGCGCCCGGTTCCGCCTCGCCGAAGGGAAGCGTCTTCGCGTCTTCGTCCACCGGCGTGTGGTCGGACACGAGCGCGTCGATCGTCCCGTCGGCCAGCGCGGCGCGCAGCGCATCGCGATCGCGCTGCTGGCGCAGCGGCGGGTTCAGGCGCGCGCGGCTGTCGAAGTAGCCGATGTCGTGATCCGTGAGATGCAGCGAATTGATGCTCACGTCGCAGGTGACGGGCAGCTTCTGCGCCTTGGCCTGCCGCACGAGCTCGACGCCATCCGCACTCGACAGGCGGCACAGGTGCACGCGGGCGCCGGTGTTCTTCACCAACTCGAAGATCGTGTGCAGCGCGATGGTCTCGGCCGCGACGGGCACGCTGGGCAAGCCGAGCCGCGTCGCGAGCGAGCCGCTGGCCGCGACACCTCGCCCGAGGTAAAGCTCCTGCGGACGCAGCCACACGGTGTAGCCGAAGGTGGAGGCGTACTGGAAAGCGCGCTGCATCACCTGCGTGTTCGCCAGC
This sequence comes from Ramlibacter sp., assembly GCA_035492155.1. Taxonomy (GTDB): domain Bacteria; phylum Pseudomonadota; class Gammaproteobacteria; order Burkholderiales; family Burkholderiaceae_C; genus Ramlibacter. The sequence goes on from DATJJL010000188.1 coordinate 6,153, forward strand.
GGCGTCTCGGCCTGGCTGAAGCCCACGCAGCCGGCCTCGGTGAGTTCGACCATCTCGGTGAGCTCATCGCCCTCGAGCTTTCGCGTGAGTGCACCCAGCGGGAACACGCGCGCCTGGTGCAGCTTCTCGGCGCGGAACTTGAGCATCTCCACGAGGCCCGGCTCGTCGAGCACCGGATCGGTATCCGGCGGGCACACGAGGCTTGTGACGCCGCCTGCGACGGCCGCGGCCAATTCGCTTTCGAGCATGCCTTCGTGCTCGTAACCCGGCTCGCGCAGCCGCGCTGCCAAATCGACGAGGCCGGGCAACACGACGAAGCCTTGCGCATCGATCGTCCTGGCGGCGTTGAAGCCGTTCGATTCGCCGATCGACACGATGCGCCCTGCAGCGATCGCGACGTCGGCCGTCTGGTCGAACTTCGAGGCCGGGTCGACGACGCGGCCGTTCTTGATGAGGATCTTCATTTGTGTTGCTCCAGGCTGCATCCTTCCGGATGCGACCGTCGATCTGTCGGGATCGAGGCCAGGGCCACCGTGGATCCGGCTTTGCCGGTCCACTGGTGGCGCCCCCTTGAGGGGGAGGCGCCGCAGGCGCTTCGGGGGTGGGCGATATTCATGCCTCGTTACCTGCGACGATGCTCATCACCGCCATTCGCACGGCGATACCGAAGGTGACCTGCGGCAGGATCACGCTCTGCTTGCCGTCGACCACCGCCGAATCGATTTCCACACCGCGGTTGATCGGCCCCGGGTGCATCACGATCGCGTCGGGCTTCGCCAGCGCGAGCCGCTCCTCGGTCAATCCGTAGGCCTTGAAGAATTCCTGCGACGACGGCAGCAGCGCGCCGGTCATGCGCTCGTTCTGAAGGCGCAGCATGATCACCACGTCGCAGCCCCTGATGCCCTCTTCGAGCGTGTGGCACACGCGCACACCCATCTGCGCGAGATCGCCGGGCACGAGTGTCTTGGGGCCGACCACGCGCACCTCCGCGCAGCCCAGCGTGGTAAGCGCATGGATGTCCGAGCGCGCCACGCGTGAGTGCAGCACGTCGCCGACGATGGCCACCGTGAGGTTCGCGAAGTCCTTCTTGAAGTGCCGGATCGTGTACATGTCCAGCAGGCCTTGCGTCGGGTGCGAGTGCCGCCCGTCGCCCGCGTTGATCACGTGCACGTGCGGCGCGGTGTGCTGCGCGATGAGATAAGGCGCGCCCGATTCGCTGTGCCGCACGACGAACATGTCGGCGGCCATCGCCGAGAGATTCGCGATCGTGTCGAGCAGCGATTCGCCCTTGCTCGCCGACGAGCGCGAGATGTCGAGGTTGATCACGTCGGCCGACAGGCGCGTCGCCGCGATCTCGAACGTCGTGCGCGTGCGTGTGGAGTTCTCGAAGAACAGGTTGAACACGCTCTTGCCGCGAAGCAGCGGCACCTTCTTCACTTCGCGGTCGCTGACGCTCACGAAGGTCGATGCCGTGTCGAGGATGTGCGTGACGATGTCGCGCGGCAGGCCTTCCACCGACAGCAGGTGGACGAGTTCGCCGTTCTTGTTCAGTTGCGGGTTTCGCTTGTTCAGCATCACTCTCCTTCCACCTTGAATGCAAATTTCCCATCGTCGCCGCGCGCAAGGGCGAGCGACTGCGATTCGGGCAGCGATACGCGCGCCGCCGCGTAATCGGCTTGCACGGGCAGCTCGCGGCCGCCGCGATCCACCAGCACCGCGAGCTTCACGCTCGACGGCCGCCCGTAGTCGAACAGCTCGTTGAGCACCGCGCGGATCGTGCGGCCGGTGTAGAGCACGTCGTCCAGCAGGATGATGTGCGCGTCGTTCACGTCGAAATTGAGCTGGGTTTGCGTGCCCGCGCCCGAGAGCCCGCGCTGCGCGAAATCGTCGCGATGCATCGCCGAGGAGATCGCGCTGGCCTTGCCTGCGAGCTTCAGCTCCTGTTGGAGGCGCTCGGCGAGCCAGGCGCCGCCCGATGTGATGCCGACCAATTTCGCCTCGCCCGCGCCGAGCTGCTGAACGCCGCGCACGAGTTCGCGATAGAGCGCTTCCGCATCGAGGGTGAGTTTCATGGAATGCTCCTCAGGAACTGTTCAAGGATGATGCAGGCCGCGCCCGCATCCGCATCGCTCGCGCCGCTCGCTTGCGCCTCGGTCGTGCTGTAACGCTCGTCGACCTCGTACACAGCGAGCTTCGTCCGCGCGGCGAGCTGCCGCGCGAATTTGCGCGCGCGGGCCGTATTTTCGTGCGCCGCGCCGTCGGGGTGGAAAGGCACGCCCACCACCAGGGCATCGGGCTGCCATTCGCGCACTCGCTCGCTCGCAGCTTGCAGTCGGGCGTCGTTCGATTCGGCGCGGATCGTCGCCTGCGGCGTCGCGGTGCGAAGCATGCGGTTGCCCACGGCGACGCCGGTGCGCTTCGCGCCAAAATCAAAAGCTAAAAAGGTGGTGAGGTTCGGGGGAATGTCGATGGGTTGCCCCATCATGCGTGCCCCGACTCCGTCGTGAGCATCCACGCCTCAAGGCCAAGCAGCGACAGCGCCTTGTCGTAGCGCTGGTCGACAGGCGTGTCGAAGATGACGGACACGTCCGCGCCGACGGTGAGCCAGCTGTTTTCGGCGAGCTCCGATTCGAGCTGCCCCTCGCCCCAGGCCGAATAGCCGAGCGAGATGAGCACCTTCTTCGGGCCGGCGCCGGTGGAAATCGCTTCGAGGACGTCCTTGGACGTCGTCATCTCCAGCCCGCCGGGGATGGTCATCGTCGAGGCGTAAACGGTCTCTTGAGTTTCGGCGTCCTGGCCCTTGAACACGGCCTCGTGCAAAACGAAGCCGCGCTCGATCTGCACCGGCCCGCCCTGGAAGACGGGCGCACCGGCAAGGTCGTCACGGGTGAGCGGAAGATCCACCTTGTCGAAGAGGTGGCGCAGGTTGATGTCGCTCGGCTTGTTGATCACCAGCCCCAGGGCGCCGCGCGCGCTGTGCTCGCAAAGATAGATAACGCTGCGGGCAAAAGCCTCGTCCTGCAAGCCCGGCATCGCGATCAGGAAGTGATGCGTCAGGTTGATCGAGTCAGCTGCAGCATCGGAAGACATGCCGCCATTTTACGATCAAGCCAAGGCAGGCTGCGAGCAGTAGTGTTTCACCAGGGAAAGCAGCTCCTCTTCCGAGTACGGCTTGCCGAGGTAGTGGTCGACGCCCAGTTCCTTCGCGTGTTCGCGGTGCTTTTCCGCGATGCGCGAAGTGATCATGATGATCGGCAGGTCCTTGCTATGCGCGTCGGCACGGATGTTGCGCGCGAGGTCGAAGCCGTCCATGCGCGGCATCTCGATGTCCGACAGCACCACCGCCGGCTTTTCCTCGGCGAGCCGCTCGAGCGCTTGCAGGCCGTCGGCCGCGAGCGCGACGCGATAGCCTTCGCGCTGCAGCAGCCGCTGCGTCACGCGCCGCACGGTGATCGAATCGTCGACCACCAGCACGAGAGGAATCTGCGGGACCGCCGGTTGCGCCGGCAGCTCCGGCTGCGTCGCGCGCTGCTCTGGCATCTCGGACTGCGCGCGATTCGCGCTGAGCTTGCGGGCCTGCTCGCCGAACACCGTGGACAGCGCGACAGGGTTGTAGATCAGCACCACAGCGCCCGAAGCCAGGAGCGTCATGCCCGCCAGACCCGGCAGGCGCGCGAGCTGCGGCCCGAGGTTCTTCACCACCACTTCCTGGTTGCCCAGAACTTCATCGACGTGCATTGCGATGCGCTGTGCCGCCGAGCGGAAGATCACGACCGGCAGCGTCTTGCCCACGGGCTCGACGCTTCGCGTGGAAGACTGAAGCAGCGCGCCGGACCAATAGAACGGAAGCTGCTCGCCTGCGAATTCGAAGGTGCCGCTGTTGTAGGACTGTTCGACTTCCTTCGCCGACGCTCGCCGCACGATTTCGATCAGGTTGGCGGGCACGCCGACGGACAGATTGCCCGCGCGGATCATGACCACCTGCGTCACGGCGGTGGTGAGGGGCAGGACCAGCTTGAAGCTCGTGCCTTGTCCCTGCGTCGTGGCCGTCTCGATCCGTCCGCCGAGCGCGTTGACTTCCGCGCGCACGACGTCCATTCCGATACCGCGGCCGGAAAGCTCGGTGACTTGGGACGCCGTGGAGAAGCCCGGCATGAAGATCAGCTGCGCGGCTTCTGCGTCCGTGACCTCGTGGTTCGGCGCGACGAGGCCTTGTTCGCGGGCCTTGTCGCGGATGCGAGCGAGATTCAGGCCGGCGCCGTCGTCGCGGAATTCGACCGAGACGTCATTGCCTTCCTGAAGCAAGTTGATCCAGATGTTGCCTGATGCGTCCTTGGCCGACATGGCACGAACCGAGGGATCCTCGATGCCGTGCGCCACGCAGTTGCGCAGCAGGTGCTCGAACGCGGGCGTCATGCGATCCAGCACGCCGCGGTCCATTTCGATCGAGCCGCCGGTGATGTCCAGCTTCACCTGTTTGCCGGTTTCCTTGGACGCGAGTCGCACCACGCGGTAGAGGCGATCGGAGATGCCTTCGAATTCCACCATGCGAGTGCGCAGCAGGTCGCGCTGCAGTTCGCGCGTCTGGCGCGCCTGCGCGACAAGGTCGTCTTCCGTCGATTCCACAACGCGCTGGATGTTGCGCTGGACGGTGGCCACGTCGTTCACCGACTCGGCCATCATGCGGGTGAGTTCCTGCACGCGGGTGAATCGGTCGAACTCGAGCGGGTCGAACGATGCGCCGGCTTCCTGCGCTTGCGCCAGGCGCGACTGCATCTGCGTCTCGGCCTGCAGCTCGATGTCGCGCAGCTGGTGGCGCAGGCGGTCCAGGTTGCCCGTGAGGTCGGTGAGTGCGCCGCGCAACTGGCGAAGCTCCTGCTCCAGGCGCGAACGCGTGATCATCACTTCGCCGGCCTGGTTCATCAGGCGGTCGAGCAGCTGCGAGCGCACACGCACCGCGTGACCCGCCTGTGCGCGCTGGACGATGGGCATCGTCGCAGGCTGCGCGACGAGCGCACGGGCCGCAGGTGGCGCTTGCAATTGCGTGAGCTGGGGAGCCGCAGGCGCTGCAGAAGGCGTCGCGATTTCAGTTGGCGACGGAACGACCGGCTCGGACAGGACAGCGGCGACAGCGGCCTGTTCGCCGGCGGCAACGCGTGCGCGCAGCGCGTCGAAATTCGCCTGGATTCCGTCGAACCGATGCACGATCGGGTCGACATCGCTGCTCGTCGCGCTTTCGGGAGTCAGCGATTCGACGTGCGATTCCATGCGGTGTGCGAGTTCGCCCAGGCGCAATGCGCCCGCGAGTCGCGCACTGCCCTTGAGCGTGTGAAGCGCGCGAAGCACCTCGTCGCGGGCACTGCGATTTTCCGGGCGCGCGGACCATTGACGCAGGGCGCCGCCGAGTTGCGGCAGCAGTTCAGCCGCTTCCTCGTCGAAGATCGGGAAGAGATCGGGATCGACCGCGTCGGCGATGTCGATGTCTTCTTCATCCTCGCTTTCGATCGTCGCAGCCGGGCGAACGACGACGGGCTGCCGCTGAATGACCGGCTGGACGGGCGGAGCCTGGACAGGGGCTGCAGCGACCGGAGCGGGAACTTCCTCCACCACCGGCGCGGGCGGCATTTCGAATTGGAAATCCTCGAATTCCTTGTCGGCCGCCACTTCGGGGGCTTCGGCCCGTTCGGGAATGTCGAGCGCCTTCAGCGCTTCGAGCTCGGCCAGCACTGCGGGGTTCGGGTCCTTCAGGAATCCGGCCGCGAACTGGTGCAACAAGCGCCGTATCTCGTCGGCAGCTTCGCTGAATGCCTTGCCGTGCTGCGGAGTGGCCCATGCAAGGCGGCGCGTGTGTTCCAGCGCCGATTCGAGAGCGCGCGCGATCTCCGACAAGTTGTGGAAGCCCACCGTTGCGGAGCTTCCGGAGAGTGCATGCGCGAGGCCTTCGGCCGTATCGGTCATCGGCTGGTCCAGCTCGAGCGCCCATTCGGCAAGCTCGGTGGCCAAGCGGCGCGACCATTCGTCGGCTTCGTTCAGGTAGACGTTGTAAAGCGGGATGCCGATCCGCAGCGACCCGATCACCCTCACCGGGTCGTCGCCTTCGGAGGTCGCTTCGGCCTCCGATTCGGGTTCGGCTTGTGCTTCGGCAGCCGGCGGCTCGATGGAGGCCGAGACCGCCGACAAGCTCGCGAAATCGATGCCTTCGATCTCGGTGACCTCGGGCAGAGCGGCTGGCGCCTCATTCGGTTCCGCCTCGAATTCGAAATCCGCCGGAAGTTCGTTCACCTCGACGGCGGCAACTTGCGGCGGCGCAGGCTCCGGTTCAGGCTCGGCCGGCACTGCGATCTCGAAATCGGCAACTTCGAGAGATTCGACGTGCTGCACGACGGGCTCGGGCGCTTCATCGGGCGCTTCATCGGGCAGCGTGATCGGCACGAGACGGTTCTCGAGCCGCATCGCGTCGGCTGCGCTGCGGAACATGCCGGACTTCCACGCATCCGCATGGTGGCCGGCGATGTCCTCGACCCAGCGGGCGAAACCGTCCATCGATTCGCGGGCCAGCGTGCGCAGATCGTCTTGTGCAGGCTTCTGGTCGGCGAGCCAGGTGTTGAGCACCTGTTCCATCGACCATGCGGCCTCGCCGAATTCGTTGAGGCCCACCATGCGCGAGCTGCCCTTGAGCGTGTGGAACGCGCGTCGAAGCGTGGTGAGTTCCGCGACGTCGCCGGGCGCGGCGGCGAGTGCATCGATGGCCGCGCGGCCATTGCCGACCACTTCGCGCGCTTCCTCAAGGAAGATGCCGAGCAGCTCGTCTTCTTCGATGTCCGGTTCGGAAGACGGCGGTGCAACGGGCGGGGCGGCCGGCTTCACGGCTGCGGCCAGTTGCGTCAGCACTGCGGGCGCGGCTGCGGGGTTCTCGGCAACCGCCGCAGCGGCTTCGCGGACTGTATTGGCGATCGCGGGTTTTTCCGCGAGCACGGCTTGTGCGGCGAGCCGGTCGAGCTTGTCGGTGAGCTCCTGCGGCGTCTCGAGCGGGGCGAGGCCACTCGTGACTGCGTCGACCTGCTCCGTCAAGGCGGCCATGCCCGATTCGGCGGCCTCCTGTTCCTGCGGGTGTGCGACACGGCCCATCAGCGGGCGCAGCTCTCCAGTCACCTCGTCGTAGATGAACAGCTTTTTCGCCAGCGTCGGCTGGTAATTGAGCATGTCGATGAGGAAGCCGAGCGCGCCGAGGTTGTTGCCCAGCTTCTCGAACGTGCCCGCGTCGCGGGCCCTCTCCTCGTCGATCTCGGTAACGATGATCTCTTCGACCGTTTCGCGCATGCGCTGCACGGCGTTGGAAGCCTGGTCGAGGCCGAGCACGGAGAGCACCCCGCGCATCTGCGCAAGATGCGTGGGCACGTCCGTGAGCGGGCCTTTGTCCGCGAGGTTGCGGAAATACTGGTCGAGCTGCTTTTCGAGCTCGGCGAGCGTGCCGCGCAATTCACCGACGACGCTGCCCATCGTCTGGCGGTCGCTGACGCGGCGATAAAGCTCCTCCATCCAAACTTCGAGCGGCTCGGGCTGTCCGCCATGGAGCACTTGCTCCAGCCGCTGCGCCAGCTTGCCGGTGCGTTCGGCCAGATTCGAATCGGACGATTCCAGGTCCTCGAAAGACGCTTCGAGGTAAAGCACGGCGGTGGCGACTTCCATCGCGATTTCGGCATTGGGCGGACGCCCGCTGCGCACGATGGCGTCGATGACGCCGGAGAGCGCTTTCGCCAGTGTCGTGCTCTTCGGGTGCAGCTTTGCGAGTGATTCGCTGACCAGGTGGAACTGGTCGGCGACGCCCTTCATCTTGTTGGCGTCGCCGCCCGAAAGCCCCGACCAAGTTTCCTTCGCCGCGTTGATCCGCTTGCGGGCCTGCGCGAGGAGCACCGGGTCGAAGCGGCCGAATTGCGGCGTCTGGTAGTCGACGGGCGTAAAACGCACGAGGTTCCAGGCCGTGCGCACTGCGGCGAGCGACCGCGCCTGTGCGGCATCCTTTGGCACAGCCTGCGCGCAAAAGAAAACCAGATCGTGCGCAAGGCGGTCGGACACGCCGACCTCGCCCTTGGCCAGCGATGCGTACTGCAGCAGGATGCGCGAGCCCGCGCGCTTGACGTAGATGTCCAGCGGCAAAAGGCCCAGGCCCATGGCCTCGAAGTAGCCGGCGCAGATTTTCCAGAAGATCTTCGGCTGCTTCGCGGACTGCGTCGACGCGAGCGACAGGCTCATCTCCGCGAGTTGGCTCGCCGCATCCGGATCGCCGCTCTTGACCAGCTTGAGCACGGCCTGATCGAGCCTGGATCGCACCGCCGGGTCGTAGACCAGAGCCTTGGTCGCCGGCGGCGTCTGCGGGTCGGCCCAGCGCCATTCGAGCGACCAGAGGTCCGCCGGATGCACGCGGTCCGCGCCCGCGAGTTCCTGGACCTCGCGGTATTGCGGGAACAGCGCGACCGATGATGCGGGCTTGCCGAGCAGCACGCATTCGAGATATTCCGTCAGCGCGAAACCGGCACGTTCGACGTTTGCCGCAGCCTGCTCGGTGCACATCTCGGGCTTCTCGACGAACTTCTGCACGGCCGCTTCCATCGAGCGCAGCATGTGCGCCGGTGCGGCGAGGCCCACCATCTCCAGCGCGCCGACGGCCTGGTGCAGTTGTTGGCGTGCGATGCGCAGCTGTCCGTTGTCGACGCCCGCCATGTCGGTGCCGCGCGCGAGCTGCGTGTCGCGCACGAAGCGGCGAAGCGCAGCCGATGCGGAATCGAGCGACTTGCGCAGCTCGTCCAGCACCCAGGCCAAGGGGCCCAGGTCGTTGGTCGCGAGATCGATGTCTGTACCTGCTTCCATCACTCACCCGTGCCTTGCTTTTCCGGGGTGGGCGCTCAAGCGATCTTGAAACGAGCCACTGATTGACGAAGTTCTTCGGCCATTCGCGTCAGCTCGCGCACCTGCTGCGCCGTGGAGCGCGTGCCTTCACCCGTCTGCTCCGTCACGGCGAAGATGTGCTGGATGTTGCCGGCCACGACGTTCGCCGATTCGGCTTCCTTGGCCGCGCTTTGCGAAATCCGTTCGATCAGTTCGGCGAGACGGCGCGACACCTGGTCGATCTCGGTCAGTGCCGTACCTGCGTTGTCCGACAGCTTGGCTCCTTCCACCACGCCCTGCGTAGAGCGTTCCATGGCGGCCACCGCGTCCTGCGTGTCGGTCTGAATCGCGCGCACCAGCGCCGAGATCTGCCGCGTCGCGTCAGCGGAGCGTTCGGCCAGTCGCTGCACTTCTTCGGCAACCACCGAGAAGCCTCGGCCCGCTTCACCGGCCGACGCCGCTTGAATGGCGGCGTTCAGCGCGAGCACGTTCGTCTGTTCGGTAATGTCCGAGATCAGTTCCGTGATTTCACCGATCTCCTGCGACGATTCGCCAAGGCGCTTGATTCGCTTCGACGTTTCCTGGATCTGGTCGCGGATCGAGTTCATGCCGCCGATGGCGTTCTGCACAGCAGCAAGGCCTTGTTCGGCAGCTTGCAGCGATTGGCGCGCCACCTGGGCCGATTCCTGCGCTTGCCCGGACACCTGGTTGATTCGGGTCGCCATGTCGAGCACCGACTGGCCCGTCTCGCGAATTTCGCGCAGCTGTTCGGTGGATGCAGCCAGCAGTTCGGTGGACGTCGATTCCACCTGCGCCGTCGTCGCGGCCACCTTCGTCGCCGTCGATTGCACGTTGCCCACCAGCTGCCGGAGTTCTTCCACCGTGTAGTTCACCGAGTCCGCGATGGCGCCGGTGATGTCTTCCGTCACGGTCGCTTCCTGCGTGAGGTCGCCTTCGGCCACCGTCTGCAGTTCGTTCATCAACCGCAAAATGGCCGCCTGGTTCGCGTCGTTCACGCGCTTGGCTTCCTGCTCCTGCCGCTCGGCTTCGAGCCGCTGTGTTTCCGCGACCAGCTGGCGCTTGCGCGAGTCCTGCAGCTGCACGTACGCGACGCCCATGGCACAGACGATCGCGAGAATGGCGGAGATGATCAGGGTGGCCAGCGCGGCGCCGCTCAAGCCTGTTTGTGCCTGCAGCTTGCCCTGCAGGTCCTCCAGCGATTTACGCAGCGGCTCCGAATCCGAAATGATGGCTGCCTGCGCTTCGCGTGCGGACACCAGGCC
>DATJJL010000189.1:0-5064 GCA_035492155.1 Ramlibacter sp.
CGGACAGTGCGCTCCGCGCCGGGGTAGAGATACACGTGGCCGAACTGGTAGGGCGATTCGCGCCAGAAGCGCTTGTTCGTCACGTTGTCGATGCCCAGCGTCCACGTGGCCGTGGTGCGGCCCATCTGCGTCTCGTAGCGCAGCGCGGCGTCCATGCGCGTCCACGCAGGCAGCATGATCGAGTTGTCGGCGAGCACCGCGCGATCGCCTTCGTGCGACATCGAGCCTTCGAGCTCGAGGCCGGCAACGCCGGGCACCTTCCATGCCGCGAATGCGCGCAGCACATTCGATGGCACGTTGACCGGGCGCCGGCCGTTGTTCGCGGCGTCGGCAGTGCTGCCTTCGCGGCGTGCGCGAAGGATCATCGCCGTCGCGCCGAATCGCCAGGCGCCTGCCGCCCATTGCGCCGCTGCCTCGATGCCGCGGTGCGCCTCGGTTCCGTCGAACTGCCCGATGCAACCGGCGGCGAGGGCGAGGTTGCAGTAGTCGATGTTCGTCACGGGCTGCCGGATGTCGAACCATGCGAGTTGCCACGCGAAGCCTTCGCGCGCGCCCTTCAGGCCGAGCTCCCACTGGCGGGATTTCAGCGCCGGCAGGACAGAGCCTGCGTTCACGTAGATGTCCGCGTTATTGGGCACGACCTGCGATTCGACGCCTTCGCCCCAACTCGTGTACGCCGTGGTCGTCGGCGAAAGCTTGTAGCTCACAGCTGCCCAGGGTGTGGTGAGGGACTGCGAATAGCTCGTGTCGCCGCTGCCGTCGGTGGCGATGCTGTGGCGGTCCAGCCGTGTGTGACGCAGGCCAAGCCACACGGATGCGCGATCGCTGATTCGAACGGCATCGCGAATCGACAGCTCGGTGGACGTTTCGTCGCGGCGCGTGCCGGCATACACCTGCGAGGGATCCGCGAACGCGAAATCGGCATCCGAGAACACGACGGCCGTGCCTTGCACGTTGCCTGTGCCGACAAGGCGATATGCGTAGTCGGGCAGGCGGTTGTGGATCGTGCTGCGCAGGATGCCCAACGAAAGTTCGTGCGTCATGCCGCCTGCGTTGATCTTGCCCTTGAGTTCCAGGTTGGCGGCGTTCTCGTGGCGCTTTTCGCCGATGCTGCGGTAGTCGTAGTAATCGAAGGTGCCGTCGGAGCAATAGCGATCGAACACACCTTCCGCGCTGCAGCCGAAGGGAAAGGCCGTGTAGTCGTCGTTCTTCAGGCGCTGCGAGCCGAGCTGGCCCACGATCTTCCAGTCGCCTGCGAGCGAGCGCGTGTACCTCAGCGTGCCGGTGAGCGCGTCGAATTTCGTCGGCGGCACCCACGGCTGGTTGTTCAAGTTCAGGCGCGGGTCGGGCACACCGGGCAGCACGTCGCCCAGCAGGCTGAAGCCCACCTGGCTCGGCTGCTTCTTGCGGCTCCACTCCACTTCTGCTTCGAGGAGCGAATCACGATCAATTCGCCAATCGCCCGCGGCAGCGAGAAGCTGCCGGCTTCCGTCGAGGTCGTGCACAAGCGGACGCAGGCGTTCGTCCGCAACGTTGATGCGATAGCCGAATGCCTTGTCATTGCCGAAGCGCCCGCCGAGATCGGCCGCAGCAAGAAAGCTCGAGCGCTGCGTCCATTCGAAACGCACGGCGCGCAGGTCTTCGTCGGTAGGTCGCTTCACGACATAGTTGACGAGACCGCCCGGCGCGCTGGTGCCGGCCTGGATGCCGCTCGTGCCCTTGAGCAACTCGACACGTTCCTTGTTGTCCAGCGGGATCGAGGTCTCGGCGTTGATCGGCAAACCTTCGCGCCGGAAGTTGTAGACGTTGTCCAGCGTGTAGCCGCGAATCGAGACGATGTCCCAATAACCCGGCGCGTCGTACGAGTCGGTGAGCGACGGATCGAAGCGCGTGAGATCGGCAAGCCGCCTCGCGCCCGACTCTTCGATCTGGTTGTGGTCGATCACGCTGGCGGAAATCGGCACGTCCTTGAGCGGTACGTCGCCAAAGCCGGTGACGTCCGCCGCGGGCGGCCAGACCTTGCCCGTCACGGTGACGGGTGCAAGCGTGGTGGACTGGGAATATGCAGTGCCGGCGCCGGAGGCGATGGCAAGCAGTGCAACGGCGCGCGAGACCGTGCGCAAATTGACGCGCGAATGGTGTGTCTGTTTTTTCACTTAAGCCTTCCTTCGCGAGGATTACCTCGATCAGGTTCAAAGGGACTTTCTCAGTCACCGCGACCGCGGCAACACCCCTGGCGAGTGCGATTCTATCTAATCGAAGACCGGCGTTTCGACGCCGAGCACTTTGTGCAGCTTCGGCGACGTGGTCGTGTACTGGAGCATGACCTTCTTGTCGGGGAACACGATGGGCGCTGCACCGAATGCTGCGAGCGCTGCTTCGTGGAAGCCCGAGAGGATCAGCTTCTTCTTGCCCGGATACGTGTTGATGTCGCCAACGGCGAAGATGCCCGGCACGTTCGTGGAAAACGTTTCGGTGTCGACCTTGAGCTGCTTGCGCTCGATGTCCAGGCCCCAATCGGCGATCGGGCCCAGCTTGGGCGACAGGCCGAAGAACACGAGCAGCATGTCCATCGGCACCACGCGCGTGACGGCATCGGAGCCCGTCACCTTCACACCCGCGAGGCGACCGTTTTGTTCGTCAAGGCCGGTGATTTGCCCGACGATGAACTGCATCTGCATCGCGTTGCACAGCTCTCGCATCTTCGCGACGGATGCGGGCGCGGCCTTGAAGCCATCGCGCCGGTGAATGAGGATGACGCTCTCGGCCTTGTGCGGGCCTTCCTGTGCGAAGTTGAGCGCCCAGTCGAGCGCGGAATCGCCGCCGCCGACGACGACAAGGTTCTTTCCCGCGAAATCGGCGGGGCTTTTTACGCGATAGAAAAGCTGCGTGCCGTCGAACTTCTCGATGCCATCGACCTTCATCGTGCGCGGCTCGAATGCGCCGACACCTGCGGCGATGAACACCGTCTTGGTGAGGAACTTCGTGCCCTTGCTCGTTTCAACGAAGAAGCGGCCGTCGTCCTGCTTTCGCAACTGCGTGACCGTCTGGCCGAAATGGAACGTCGCGCCGAAGGGCTCGATCTGCTTGAGCAGGTTGTCGGTGAGCTCCTGGCCGGTGCACACGGGCACGGCAGGAATGTCGTAGATCGGTTTGTCGGGATAAAGCTCGACGCACTGCCCGCCCGGGTACGCGAGCGAATCGATCACATGCGCCTTGATTTCGAGCAGCCCCAGCTCGAACACCTGGAACATCCCCACCGGGCCGGCGCCGACGACGACTGCATCGGTTTCGATCGGCCCGTCGTGCGCAGTGGCGGTCTTGAGCACTTCGGCGTTGAGGTGCGGTTCCATCAGCCTTTGTTCGCGTCCCGGATCAATTCGGGAAGCTTGCCTGTCTTGTCCTTCCACTCCTCGGCGTCGGGCAGCGCGGGCTTGCGCTTGGTGATGGCCTTCCATCCGGGCGCGCGGGACAGATCCGCATTGATCTTGATGAATTGCAGCTGGTCCGGCGGTGTGTCTTCCTCCGCGTAGATGGCGTTCACCGGGCATTCGGGAATGCACACCGCGCAGTCGATGCACTCGTCCGGGTCGATGACGAGGAAGTTCGGTCCTTCGCGGAAGCAGTCCACAGGGCAGACATCCACGCAATCCGTGTACTTGCAGCGGATACAGGATTCGGTGACGACGTGAGTCATTTTGTTCTAGGGAAAAGCGAATGGACGACGACCCTCGATTCTAGGGCCGGGGGCATCAAGCCCCCTTGCGGAAGCTCAACGAACCAGCACAGCGCCCGAGGTCTTGTGCGAGGCTGTGTCCACGAGCACCAGCGAGCCCAGCAGGCGCGAGCGCGCATATGCCTCGACAGGGATCGGCTCCTGCAGCACGAGGTCGACATGCCCGATGCCATTCGGCTCCAGGTGATCGGTTTCGCTTTCGGCGAGCGAGTTGATGTCGAGCTTGTGGACGATGCGCTTCACGCGAGCCTTCACCCAGCGGTGGCCGTGCAGCGCCCAGTACACCCGCCCGGCGACGAGCGGTTCGTCGTCGAGCCAGGCGACCGTGGCAGAGATCTCCCGCGCGGATTCATGCGCACCCGGGGCAAGCAACCAGTCGCCTCGCGATACATCGACTTCGCGATCGAGCACGATGCCGGCGCTGTGCCCGGCCGGCACGATGCCTGGGTGCCGCGAGTGATCGAGCACCTGCGCGACGGTGGCCGTGTGCCCGCTGGGCATCACCTTGACGGCCTGCCCGACCTGCACGTCGCCCGCGGCCACGCGGCCCCAGAAGATGCGGCGGCCCTGGCTCGTGTCCGACGACGAGGAGAATTTTTCGACCCACTGCACGGGAAACGCGAAAGCCTCGCCGGCTTCGCACGCCGTGACATCGATCTGCTCGAGCAGTTGCAGCAGCGACAAGCCCCGGTACCCGCACCAGCCCGGCGCGGCCTCGACCACGTTATGGCCCTTGAGCGCCGAGATCGGCACGATCGCGCGCACCTCGATGCCTGCTGCTTTCGTGAATTTCGCAAGCGCGCCGGCGATGTTGTTGAAAGCGACGCCCGCGTCTTCCACGGCATCGAGCTTGTTCACCGCAAAGACGATCGAAGGCACGCGCAGCAGGTTGACGAGCAACGTGTGGCGCCTGGTCTGGGGCAACAGCTCGAGCCCCGGGTTTTGCCACTGCAGCTTCGTCGCATCGACCAGCACCACGGCGGCGTCCGCGCTGGAGGCGGCTGTGACCATGTTTCGCGTGTACTGCTCATGACCCGGCGCATCGCCGATGATGAACTTGCGCGTGGGCGTCGCGAAGTAGCGGTACGCGACGTCGATCGTGATGCCTTGCTCGCGCTCGGCCGTGAGGCCGTCGGTGAGCAGCGCAAGATCGGTCTCACCCGATCGCTGCACGCCGGCAAGCTGGTCCTGCAGCACCGACTTGCTGTCCACCAGCAGCCGGCCGATGAGCGTGCTCTTGCCGTCGTCGACGCTGCCGCAGGTGATGAACTTCAGTGCGGAGACGTGGTCATGCTCGGTGGCCACCATCAGAAATACCCGTCCTTCTT
>DATJJL010000190.1:0-4603 GCA_035492155.1 Ramlibacter sp.
ACTCATCTTTTCGCCGGACCAGCCTTCCTTGGACTGGTGGAGGAGGTTGGATTCGAACCAACGTAGGCGTAAGCCAACAGATTTACAGTCTGCCCCCTTTAGCCACTCGGGCACCCCTCCGGCGAACCTCGAAATATAGCATGTTTTCCCCAGCGGGCCGAGCCTCAGAGCACCCCTCGGCACCCACGGGAAGCCAGCCATTCACGGGCTTGCGAGAAGTGGCCGCACCCGCGAAAAGGCACCGGCGGCCGCCGCGCCGAAAGCGGCGACGGATGGTTGGCCTGCAGGACGAGCGCATCTCGCCCGTGTGCTGCCGAAGTTGCATCGATGAGCTTCGCCTTCGCTTGCGCGTGAGCGCCCCAGAGCAAGTACACGCATGGCGAGCACTCGGAAGCGACTTTGGCGATGAGCGCATCGGTCAGCGTTTCCCAGCCTTTCTTCGCGTGGCTGCCGGGCTGGCCGTCTTCGACGGTGAGCACCGCGTTGAGCAGCAGCACGCCACGCCGGGCCCAATCGACGAGGCTGCCGGCAGCAGGCATCGGCGCGCCGGTGCTGCTGCACAGCTCACTGAAGATATTGCGCAGCGACGGCGGCGCCTTGATGCCTGCCGGAACCGAAAACGCCAGCCCCTCTGCTTGGCCGGGGCCATGGTACGGGTCTTGCCCGAGGATGACCGCGTGGACATCCGCGAGGGGAGTGACCTCCAGCGCCCGAAGCGGCCGCGGCGGATAAATGATCGCGCCAGCTGAGATACGGTCTCGGATGAATTCGGCGAGTTGTGCCCCCGCGCTACTGGCGAGGAACGCCTCCACGACGGGTTGCCAACCTTCAGCCAGCTTCCACTCTTCGGGCGCCCAGCGCTCCAGATGCGGCGCGATCACGAGAAAAACAGCTGTGCCAGCGCTTCACCCGGGTCGTCGGCACGCATGAAGGCCTCACCCACCAGGAATGCACTGACGCCTGCTGCGCGCATCGTCTGCACATCTGTCTTTGCGAGGATGCCGGACTCGGTCACCACCAGACGGTCGGACGGAATCTCCTTCAGCATGCCGAGTGTCGTATCGAGCGAGACCTCGAATGTGCGCAGGTTCCGGTTATTGATGCCGACCAGGCGAGTCTTCAGTTGCAACGCGCGCTCGAGTTCTGCCCGGTCGTGCACCTCGACCAGCACCGTCATGTCGAGGCTCCGCGCAATCGCCTCAAGTTCCTTCATCCGCGCATCGTCCAGGCACGCTGCGATTAGCAGGATGCAGTCCGCACCCATGGCGCGCGATTCATAGACCTGGTAGGGATCGACGATGAAATCCTTGCGCAGAACCGGCAGGTCGCATGAGGCGCGCGCCTGCTTCAGGTAATCGGGCTGGCCCTGGAAAAACTGGCGGTCGGTCAACACCGACAGGCATGCGGCGCCCGCTTCCGCGTAGCTTTGCGCGATATCGGCAGGGATGAATTCGCCGGGCCGCAGCACACCTTTGCTCGGGCTGGCTTTCTTGATTTCCGCGATGACGGCGCTTTGCCCGTTGCCGATCTTTTGCCGCATTGCACCTTCGAAATCGCGCGTGAGCACACGCCTTTGGGCATCGGCGCGCATTGCATCGATGGGCACCTTCTTCTGCGCCGCGGCGATTTCCTCGCGCTTGACGGCGACGATCTTTTCGAGAATGTCGGACATCACGATGAGAGCTTCTTCGAAAGTTCGGCGAGTTGCTGCAGCTTCGCCTTCGCTGCACCGGATTCGATCACGCCGCGTGCCTTCGCGATGCCTTCGGCGATCGATCCGCACACGTTCGACGCATACAGCGCCACCCCTGTGTTGAAGATCACGATGTCGCGCGCCGGGCCGCTTTCGTTGTCGAGCACCGCGCGCACCATCGTCTTCGACTGCTCGGGCGTTTCGACCTTCAGGCTGCGATTGCTTGCCATCGGCAGGCCGAAGTCCTCAGGGTGGATGTCGTACTCGGTGATCTCGCCGTTCTTCAGTTCACCGACCATCGTCGCGGCGCCAAGACTGCATTCATCCATTCCATCGCGACCATAGACGACGAGCGCATGATCGGCACCGAGCCGCTGCAGCGCGCGCACCTGGATGCCCACGAGGTCCGGGTGGAACACGCCCATCAGGATGTTCGGAGCGGACGCCGGGTTCGTGAGCGGCCCGAGGATGTTGAAAATCGTGCGCACGCCCAGCTCCTTGCGCACCGGCGCGACATTCTTCATCGCGGGATGATGGTTGGGCGCGAACATGAAGCCGATGCCGGTTTCCTGGATGCACTTCGCGATCTGCTCGGGCTTCAGGTTGATGTTCACGCCCAGGCTTTCGAGCACGTCGGCACTGCCGCTTTTGCTCGACACGCTGCGCCCGCCGTGCTTGCTCACCTTCGCGCCTGCCGCTGCGGCGACGAACATCGAACAGGTGGAAATGTTGAATGTGTGCGAGCCATCCCCGCCTGTGCCGACGATGTCGACGAGGTTCTTCTTGTCGGCGACATTCACCTTCGTCGAGAACTCGCGCATCACCTGCGCGGCGGCCGTGATCTCGCCGATCGTTTCCTTCTTCACACGCAAGCCGGTGATGATCGCGGCGGTCATCAAGGGCGTGAGCTCGCCGTTCATGATCATGCGCATGATCATGAGCATCTCGTCGTGGAAGATCTCCCGGTGCTCGATCGTGCGCTGCAGCGCTTCCTGGGGGGTGATCATGGCAATCTCCTCTTAGGTATTCGGATTTTGGGTGAGAGCAAGCTTCAAGCCGAAGGCAATGAACATCGCACCAGCCACGCGATCGAGCCAATGCATGCCGCGCTGCACGGCCTCACGCCGGGCCATCCACGCGGCCGCGGCGGCCCAGCCTGCATTCACGAACACGCTGTTGATGTTGAACAGCGCGCCGAGCGCGATGAAGGCGATCGCCTTGTGGTCCAAACCCGTGGGAATGAACTGCGGCACGAAAGCAAGAAAGAAGATCGCGACCTTGGGGTTCAGCACATTCGTCCAGAAGCCGCCAAGGAAAACGCTGCGAAGCGGCATCGGCGGTTGCGAACGCGCAATTGCGGCGAGATCCTGCGCAGCGTCCGGCGAGCGGGCCAGCAAGAGCTTGCCGCCGATATACAGCAGGTAGATTGCGCCGAGCCACTTCAGAACCATGAAGGCCGTGGCCGACGCCGCGAGCAACGCGCTCACGCCCAATGCCGCCGCGAAGATATGCACGAAACATCCGGCGTTGATGCCCAGTGCCGCCATGACGCCGGCCTTCGCCCCGGAACGCAGCGAGTTCGTCACGATGTAGAGCACGTCGGGGCCGGGCGTGAGATTGAGCAGCAGGCCCGCTGCGACGAACAGGAGCAGTTGGTGCAGTTCCATTGCGTCAACCTCGCTCAGCCGCCGAAGAACTGGCGGATCGCGGCGATCGCGTGGTCGGTGCCCGCCTCGTTCACATCCAGATGCGTGGCGAAACGCAGGCGATAGAGCCCCGTGGCCAACACGCCGTGCGCTTCAAGGTGCCGCAGCAATTCGCTCGATTGCTCGCGGGCCTTGCCCACCAGGTCGACGAAGACGATATTGGTGTGCGGCGTCTCGACCTTCAGGCAGTCGATGCCGGCCAGCCCGCTTGCGAGGCGCTTTGCCAATGCGTGGTCATCCGCGAGACGGTCGACATGATGATCGAGCGCATAAGACGCTGCTGCGGCCAACAGCCCCGCCTGCCGCATCGCGCCACCGGCCATCTTGCGTACGCGCTTTGCGCGAGCGATGAATTCTTTCGATCCGCAAAGCGCCGAGCCGACAGGCGCACCCAGTCCCTTGCTGAAGCACACCGACACCGAGTCGAAGCACTGCGCAATGCGACGCGCCTCTGTGCGTGCATCGCTGCCGTTCTGCGAAGCTTGCGCGACTGCAGCATTGAACAGGCGCGCACCATCCAGATGCCTGCCGAGCCCACGCGATTGCGCGAGCTGCGTCGCCTGTTCGATGTAGGCCATCGGAATGACCTGGCCGCCGAGCGTGTTCTCCAGCGCGAGCATGCGGCTGCGCGCGAAGTGCGGGTCGTCCGGCTTGATCGCGGCCTCGATGTCGGAAAGCGCGAGCGTCCCGTCAGGCTGATGCGCGATCGGCTGCGGCTGCACGCTGCCGAACACCGCGCCGCCACCGGCTTCCCAGCGATAGCAGTGCTGCATCTGGCCGACGATGTATTCGTCGCCGCGCTGGCAATGCGAAAGGATCGCGCACAGGTTGCTCTGAGTGCCCGTGGGCACGAACAGCGCCGCCTCGAATCCGAGCATCGCTGCGATCTTTTCCTGAAGCGCGTTGACGCTCGGGTCGTCACCGAAGACATCGTCGCCGAGCGGCGCGGCCATCATGGCGTCGCGCATCGCGGCAGTCGGCCTCGTGACGGTATCGCTGCGCAGGTCGACGATGTTCATGGCGTCTGCTCCAGGAAGTTCTTCAGCATCGCGTGCCCATGCTCCGTCAGGATCGATTCCGGATGGAACTGCACACCTTGGATGGGAAGCTCGGTGTGCCTCACACCCATGATCTCGCCGTCGTCGGTCCACGCCGTTGTCTTCAGGACTTTCGGGCACGAATCCTTCTCGATGGCGAGCGAGTG
>DATJJL010000191.1:0-14673 GCA_035492155.1 Ramlibacter sp.
AGCGATGCTTCACGAATACGTAACCCAGTCCGCGAATGACGGATCCTCGAGATGGGGAATGGCGTTGTACATCACGAGCGTATGCCGCTTGGGCGTGAACGCGAATTCCGTGATTGACGTATTTCGTATGCGCAAGTTCAGATCGATCATCGCACCTGCGCCGGCGCCGAGCACGCAGGCCACCGCAGTCGCGATCGGCCCGCCGCTTGTGACCATAAGAACGTTGCGCCCGTAGTGATTCGCCCGGACGTGGTCGAGAGCGCCCGCGACACCCGCCATGAACTGTTCGTATGTCGGCATGCCTTCGGGTTGGGCGTCGCCCGCGATCCATTTTGCGAGGCCGTCCCGCAGCAGCCTGAAGTGTCGCCGGTATTCCTCCGGCGACGCCGGCTTTTCGAGTTTCCCGGAATGCACGGTCGCAATCACGGCCTGCGCGTCGTATTCGTTCAGGCCGTCCCACGAAAGATGTTCACCTTCGTGGTTCAAGCCTTCGAGAATGCCCTCGAGCGTCTGCTTGTGACGCCGCAGCGTCCCGGCGATGAGGCCGTCGAAGCGAATGCCCTTGTGCGCAAGCCATTCGCCCAGGCGCACGCTTTGCCTGCGGCCGAGATCGCTCAGCTGGTCGTAATCGTCGGCGCCGAACGAGGCTTGCCCGTGCCGCACCATGTAGAGGGTTCCCATCCGCCCATTGTGAGGCGACGATGCGGCGATGCCGCGTTACGCCCGCGACAGCACTGAGGCGAACACAGCCGTGTCGACGTTTCCGCCCGTCAGCGGCACGCCGACCGTGCGGCCACGCCACCGATCACGCTGCTGCATGGCTGCCGCGAGTGCAGCGGCGCCAGCACCTTCGGCGACGTTGTGCGTGTCGGCGAAGAGCACGCGCATCGCTGCGGCGACCTCGTCATCCGTGACGCTCACCACATCGTCGGCCTCGGCAAGCACGATGTCGAGCGCTTCCTCGTCCGCGATGCGGCACGCCATTCCGTCGGCCAGGACCGTCGTGACTGGAGCCTCAACGACATGCCGCGCGTGAAAGGAATCGAGGTAGGTCGTCGCGTGCGCGGACACGACGCCGACCAGTTTGCTGCGAGCCCCCGTGTGCGCTCTCGCAGCCGCGGCGGCGCAGAAGCCCGAGCCTTGCCCGATCGGAACGAAAACGACATCGGGCTCGTCGCCCCGTGCGAAGCTGGAAAAGAATTCGACCCAATAAGTCATCACGCCCCGGACTAGATCCCTGTGAAAGGACGGGATCATGTGCAAGCCATCGCGCTGCGCGATCGTCGCGGCGTGTTCGCGAGCGGCCTGGAAGTCATCGCCATGCTCGACGAGCTCCACGCCGAGCGCCTGCATCGCGGCGTTCTTTTCGATCGAATTGCCGCGCGGCACGACGATGGTCGTCCGCAAGCCGTGCTTGCGCGCGGCGAATCCCACCGACTGACCGTGATTTCCGCGTGTCGCTGTGATTACCCCGTGCAATGCGTTGCCGCTTGCCGCAAGCCCTTCGAAATAGGTCAGCCCGCCGCGAACCTTGAACGCACCGGCCGGCGTATGGTTCTCGTGCTTCACCCACACCGTCATGCCCAGGCGCTTCGCCAGCAGCGGCCAGGCGTACTGCGGGGTCGCGGGCACGACTTCGCGCACACAGCGAAGACTGGCTTCGACTTCGTCACTTGTGAAGCGCAGCATCAGATTCCTTTTGATTCGAGGACGACACGCCCGATCGGCGTCGAGATGGCTGCCTTCATTTCGGCATTGCCGTCGCGCACGATCACATTGCCCAGCCCGATCGCGTCATAGGCCGCACGCAATGCATCGGCCTGCGGATGCGCGGCGGAGAACGACGCGAGCGTCGCGCCGCTGGTGGGGAGGGAATCGCAAGGATGCGGTCCTTCCCACTGGATCAGCGTGGGCAACGCGCCTTCCATGAGGCGTTGCCCGTCGGGCCGCACGGTCATTTTCCAGCGCAGGTTGCCGCGCTCCACGGGGATGACCGTTCCGCGGTCGATGCCCTGGGCGGCCAGCGCCTCGACGGCTCGCTCGATGTCGTTCGTGCTCGCCACGAAGTGCACCAGCCTCGGACCTTGCGCGAGCGCGGCCTGCATGCGGCTGTCGTCAAGATCGAACCAGCGGGCGCGGCCCGGCGCGGGTGCAGCGGGATTGATCGCGATGATCTCGAAGTACGCGCGCTCGAAACCGGGCGCGTCGATGCGAAAGACGCGGTTGTGCGTGCCCATCAGCACATGCTCGCCGCCGCCCGCGGGCTCGATGGCCATGTGCTCGCGACACCATGCGACGCCTTCGTCCAGCGAACGCGCCGCGAAGACGAGGTGATCGATTCGAGTCTGCAGCGTCACAGCAGCACAGACCCATCGATGCAGGTCGCGGTCTGTCCGCCGACCCAGACCTGCTCATGGTCGTCGCGCTCGATATGCACGCGGCCGGCGCGGCCAAGACACGCACCTTGGGCCGCGATGTAGCGAACGGGCATGTGGCCCTCGTCGATCAGCCATTGCGCGAGGCTCGCGTTGAGGCTGCCGGTGACCGGGTCTTCGGGGATGCCGACCGGGTCGGCAAACGCGCGCACCTCCAGCATCGGCTCGCCCTCGGCTGCATCGCGGTATCGCGCGGCCACGCCGACTTTTTGGCCGCTCGCGCGCAGGGCGGCGTGATCGGGTTTCAGCGCCAGCACGGTCTGCGGATCGTCGATGAGCAAGCTGAGCCACACGGGGCCGTTGTCCAGGGATTGCGCGGCGATGACCTGGCTGGCTTTGAGGCCCAGCGCGCCCGCGACTTGCGCGAGCACTGCGGGGCTGGGCGATGCGCGCTTCGACGCGGGTGCGGCGAATGCAAGCCGGTCGCCGTCACGACGCAGGCTCACGAGACCTTGTTTGCATTCCTGCACGATGAGGTCGCTGCGCTTCGGCTTTCCGCCCGCCTGCAACCACGAATGGCAGCTGCCGAGCGTCGGATGACCTGCAAACGGCAGTTCGCCGCCGGGCGTGAAGATGCGCACACGATAGTCCGCGTTGTCTCGCGTGGGCGCCAGGAGGAACGTCGTCTCGGAGAGGTTGGTCCAGGAGGCGAAACGCTGCATCTCCTCCTCTGAAAGACCTGCGCCATCGAGCACGACGGCCAGCGGATTGCCGCGCAGGGCCGCGGGGGTGAACACATCGACTTGTTTGAAGGCTCGCTGTCGCATGATGGTTCTCTAAGAAAGGGAGACGTCGAGGACGCCGCGCGCTGCGTCGCGAGTGCGAATGCCGCTGTACCACTTGCCGACGTGCGGCAATTCGATCTGCGGGATCGGGATGCCGCGCCAACGGTGGATTTCGCAGGCGATCGGGATGTCGGCCATCGTGAAGGCATCGCCCGAGATGAAGGCTTGGCGCGAGAGGTGTGCATCGAGCACGCGCAGCAAGGGCTCGGTGGCCGCAATCGATTGCTCGACGAGATGCGCCTGCCGCTTTTCGGGCGCGACGCGCATCAGCTGCACGAAGGCGTTTCGCCCGGCGGGATTCAACGTGGTCTGCTGCCAGTCCATCCATCTTTCGGCATCGAAGCGCGCTTCGAGCGTCGCGGGGTAGAGGCCGCCCATCGAGTGCTTCGCGCAGAGGTAACGCACGATCACGTTCGATTCCCAGAGACGAAATTCGCCGTCCTCGATCGTGGGCACCAACGCATTCGGGTTCATCGCGCGATAAGGCGGCGAGTTGACCACTCCGAACTCATGACCCGCATCGACACGCTCGAACGGAATGCCAAGCCATTGCACCGCCAGCACGACCTTGCGGACATTGATGGAGGAGATGCGGCCCCAGATTTTCAGCATCGTCGTGATTCCCGGATGGCTGCAGCGAGTGCGGCGATGCCGGTATCGATCTGCTCGTTCGTTGCGGTGACGAAAGACAGCCGCATCGTGCGCGGATCGGGATCCTGCGCATAGAAGGGCGCGCCGGGCACGAAGGCAACGCCCTTTTCGACGGCGTTCGGCAGCAGGTCCACCGCGCTCATGCCTTCGGGCAGGCGGGCCCACAGGAACATGCCGCCTTCGGGCTTGTTCCATTCGACGTCCAGGCCCTTCATCTCGCGATCGAGCGCGGCGAGCATTGCATCGCGCTGCGACTTGTAGAGGGCGCGAATGGTCGGCACGTGCCGCTCGAGGAAGCCGTCCTTCATCACTTCGCTGACCATGCGTTGATTGAAGCCGGGGCTGTGCAGGTCGGACGCCTGTTTGGCCTGCAGCAGTTTCGGGAAGATCGGCTTCGGTGCGACGACGTAGCCCAGGCGCAATCCCGGCGCGAGGATCTTCGAGAACGAACCGAGATAAACGCAGCCGTCCGGATTGCGCGCCGAAAGCGGCGCGGGTGGCGGCGTGTCGAACCAGAGGTCACCATAGGGGTTGTCTTCGACGAGCGGCAAGCCGAGTTCGGAAGCGCGGTGGGCGAGAGCATCGCGTCGCTCGTCGCTCATCGTGCGACCGGTCGGGTTCTGGAAATTCGGCAGCACGTAGAGAAATCGCGCGCTCGTCGCGACTTGCGCGAGCTTGTCGACTTCGACGCCGTTCGCATCGCTGGCCACGCCGACGATCTCGGGCTCCATCGGCGTGAATGCCTGCAAGGCGCCGAGGTAAGTCGGGGTTTCGACAAGGATGCGCGAGCCTGCGTCGACCAGAACCTTCGCCACCAGGTCGAGGCCCTGTTGCGAGCCCGTCGTGATGAGGACCTGCGCGGGATCGACATTCCACGGCAGCATCGAGGCGACCTTCTCCCGCAACGGTGCGTAGCCTTCGCTCGCGGCGTATTGCAGTGCCCCACGTCCATCGCCGTCGAGGACGCGATCACAGGCCTCGCGAAACGCTGCGACGGGGAAGGTCTTCGGCGAAGGCAGGCCGCCCGCGAAGCTGATGATGCCCGGCCGCTCCGTGACCTTGAGGATCTCGCGGATGACGGAGGGGTTCATCTTTTCGGCGCGGCGCGCCAGCACCCACTGCGTGTGTTGAAGGTCGTTCAGTTTCATCGTCTCTCCAGGATGGGGGTCAAGCGGCGCGCACCGGCATTTTCTTGCCGACGAATACCGTTGCGATCACCGCGATTGCAAAAGTCAGTGTGGGTGCATCGATGGTTTCGCCAAGGATAGGCACGGCGAACAGCATGCCCAGGAAGGGCTGCATCAATTGCACCTGGCTCACGCGCACCGTGCCGCCGAGGGCGAGGCCGCGGTACCAGGCGAAGAAGCCGAGCCACATCGAAAAAACGGCCACGTAGGCAAAGCCCCACCAGGCGGCCGGTGCGAGGTCGTGCGTTGGCCGAGTCGCCAGGGCGAGCGGTACGGTGACCGGCATGACGATGACCAGCGCCCAGCAGATCACCTGCTCGGCGCGCATGCGTTGCGACAGCTGCGCGCCCCAACCGTAGCCGACAGCGGCGCACGCCATGGCGCCGAGAAGCAGCAGATCGGCCGGGGCGATGGACAGTGTTTGCCCGGAGTGCAGCGCCGCGAACGCAATCACGAGTGCACTGCCTGCAAATGCGCAGACCCAGAAACCTGTCGAGGGGCGCTGTCGATGCAGCCATGCGCCGACCGCGGCGGTGGCAAGTGGAAGGATGCCGACGATCACGCTCGCATGCACCGCGCCGACATGTCGCATCGCGATCGACGTGAGCAGCGGGAACCCGAACACCACGCCGGCCGAAGTGATCGCCAGAGGTAGCCATTCGCTGCGCCGCGGCCAGGGCGCGCGAGTGACGACAAGGAACGCCGCCGAAAGCAGGCCCGCGATCGCGGCGCGTCCCAGCGCGATGAACACGCCCGACATCTGCGGCGCGTCGGCCGTGCCGACGGCCAGGCGCGTCATCGGCAGCGTCAGCGCGAAGATCGCGACGCCCAGGGCGCCCAGCCAGAGGCCTTTGCGCTCTTCGGGGCGGATGCTGGATTGCGGGGACATGCGGATCACTGTACCCTCGGCCACCAATACACTAGCAATACAGTTTGTCGGGTCAGTTTGATATCTGTATTGGCCAACCAGGCAGTACACGAAAGGGGTCCACGATGTTGATGAAGGCGTCTTCGCAGTCGCTCACGGAGCAGCTTTCGGCGCGCTTTGCGCAGCGCATCCGGGATCGCCTGCTCGCGCCCGGCGCGCGATTGCCTTCCGTTCGCCAGTGCGCGCAACAGCATGGCGTGAGTCCGTCCACCGTCGTCGCCGCCTACGACCAGCTGCTGGCGCAAGGCCTGGTGGAAGCGCGCAAGAACCGGGGCTTTTTCGTGCGCGAAGCACGCACCGAGCCCACCGCGCCTGCGAAAGCGGCGGACAGCGAGGCAGTGATCACCGCATGGACGACGGCGACAGGCTTCGCCTCCGCGCGGCCGTATGTGCCGATCGACGCGACGGCCCTGATCCGCGGCATGTTCCACAAGATCAGCAACAAGCCGCAGCCGGGCATGGGTGTGTTCCCGCCCGAATGGCTCGAGTCGACTTTCATGCCGGCGGCCGTCCGCAAGGTGACGGGCACGCGCGCGCTGCAGGAGTTTTCGCTTCAGTACGGCGAGCCGCGCGGCGATACGGGCCTGCGGCGCGTGCTGTCGCAGAAGCTCACGACGCTGAACATCCACGCAGCGCCCGAAAACATCATCACGACTGTCGGGGCCACGCACGCACTCGACATCGTGAGCCGCACCTTGCTGCGCCCCGGCGACCATGTGATGGTGGAAGAGCCCGGTTGGGCGGTGGAGTTCGCACGGCTGCACGCGCTGGGCATGCGGTTGCTGCCGGTGCCCCGCCGCCCCGACGGCCCGGATCTGGATGTGATGGCCCGTTACTGCGAGGTGCACCAGCCCAAGCTGTATGTGAGCGTCAGCGTGTTCCACAACCCGACGGGTTGCTGCCTCACGCCGGGCAGCGCGCATCGCGTGCTGCAATTGGCCAACCAGCATGACTTCCACATCGTCGAGGACGACACGTACAGCCACATCGCGCCGGAACACGCCACGCGCCTTTGCGCGCTCGACGGCTTGCAGCGCACGATCCATGTGAGCGGGTTCGCGAAGATCCTCGCGCCGAACTGGCGGGTTGGATTTCTCGCGGCGCACCCGTCGCTGGTCGAGCGGCTGCTCGACACCAAGTTGCTCGCGACGCTTACGACACCTGCATTGCTGGAAAAGGCGCTGGCACTGTGCATCGAGCAAGGTCAATTGCGACGTCACGCCGAGCGCATCCGCACGCGGCTTGACGCGGCGCGCAGTCGCAGCGTCAAGCTTGCCTTGAATGCGGGATGCCGATTCGCTGCGGAACCTGCGGGGCTTTTCGGGTGGGTCGACACCGGCGTGGACACGGATGCGCTGGCGCAGCGCATGCTCGACGACGGCTACCTGCTGGCACCGGGTGCGCTGTTTCACGCGGATCGAAAGCCCTCGACACTCATGCGAATCAACTTCGCAACGACTCAGGATGCAGCGTTCTGGAAGAAGTACGCCGAGGTCGTGAAGAAGATGCGTTGAGGCGGCGACGCTGCTAGAGCATCTCGTCGGGTGCGAAGGGCGCGATCGCGGCGGCCAATGCCCTTTGCTTGAGCGACGCGCCGGGTTCGTTGGTGCCGTCCTTGAAAGGCGCGCCGGGCGGCGCACGCCACACGATGTGGTGGCCGCCTTCCAACTCCAGGCGATACGCGCCGTGCGCAATCATGCCCTCCACTTGCTGCGTGACGGCGCGGGCAAATGCGGAGCTGCGAAGCACCAGGCCCACTTCGCTGTTCTTCGAGCGGGAACGCAGGTCGAGATTCATCGACC
Source organism: Ramlibacter sp. (assembly GCA_035492155.1). Classification (GTDB taxonomy): domain Bacteria; phylum Pseudomonadota; class Gammaproteobacteria; order Burkholderiales; family Burkholderiaceae_C; genus Ramlibacter. Next base: position 7,789 of record DATJJL010000191.1, read on the forward strand.
CGATCACGGTAAGGCGTCCGTCGATGACCACCGCCTTCGAATGCAGGCTTGCGCGCGCCGCGCTGCCCTTGGAGCCGCCGCCGCCGGAGCCCAGTCCGGTGTTGCCGCCACTGCCGCCCGCAGGCTGGTCCGCGCGCATCTCGTGCAGTTCCACTCCGAGGGCCAGAAGATCTTTCCGGTAACGCTCGTAGCCGGCGTGCGCGGCGGGCGCATCGTTGGATGCGAGTGAATTCGTCAACACGCGCACCCGCACGCCGCGCTCCCTCAGGCCCTTGAACCGCTCCATCATTTCCTTGCCGGGCACGAAGTAGGCGGAATCGATCAGCACGTCGCGCTTCGCACCTTCCATCACATTCAGCAGGCCGTCGATCACGGTGTCGCCCGCGTTCACTTCGTCGTCGTCGGGTCCGATCTTTCCGGGCTCGTCTTGCAGCAGCACGGAAGGCGCCCAGATGAGCCGCACCGTCCGCCAATCGAACTTCCCGATGTCCGGGCGAGCCGGCGGCGGTGGCGTGCCGTTCGGCATCGCACTCAGCTTGTCGAGCTCGGCCGGCTTGACGAGAGTCTGTACCGGATAGGCGAGGTCGTTGTTCCAGTAGCGGTCGAAGCTGGCCGACATGTCGCGCACGATGCGGCCCACCGCCAGCACGTCGAGGTCGACGAAGTTGCTCTTGCCCTCGCCGCCGAAATACGCGTCGCCGAGGTTGCGGCCACCCGTGATTCCCACGGCGCTGTCCACGATGAACAGCTTGTTGTGCATGCGCTTCGCAATGCGTCCTGCGTCGAGCGCGGATGCGACGATGTGGCCCACCAGCGAGTCGCGCGGCCCTGAGAGCGGATTGAAAAGGCGCATCTGGATGTTCGGCTCGAACGCGAGCCGAAGGACCTGCGCATCCTTGCCCACCGTGTTCAGGTCGTCGAGCAGGACGCGCACTCGCACGCCGCGCTGCGCCGCGTGACGAAGTTCCTCGAGCAGCACCTCCGTGCTGCCGTCCGCGTGGATCGCGTAGTACTGCAGGTCGATGGTTTTTTGCGCTTCGCGAATCAGCGACACGCGGGTGTCGTATGCCGGAGCTACGCCACTGAGAAGTGCGAAGCCCGAATCGCTGCGCGCATGGTCCTGCGCGCGTCGCTGCTGCACGAACTGGCCGAGCGCTGTCTGTTCCGGCGCGGCGAATGCCTGCGATGGCGGATGCGGATCATTTGCCGGCAGGCTCGCGCATCCGACGGCCCAGGCCGCGAGCAGCAAGGCGACCCAACAACGCCACCATTCCATGCGGTAACTCTAGGGCTCGGGCCGCCGCCGCCTTGAAGGACGAAACCTCAACCGGCTGTACTGCCCAGCGCCTCCCAGCGCTCGAGAGCAGCGAGCAACTCTTCCTCGATCTGCGCGCTGCGCTCGGCGAGCCGCGTTGCGCGCGCGGGGTCGCTGACAAACAGACTGCTGTCGGCGAGTTCGCCCTCGATTTCTTTCTGCTCTGTTTCGAGCGCATCGATGAGATCGGGAAGCGCTTCGAGTTCGCGCTGTTCCTTGTAGCTGAGTTTGCGCTTTGCCGAGGGCGCTCGTGTCGGTGCCGATTTTGCCGGTGCAGGCGCGGGTGCCGGTGTTGCGAGTGCACTGGCGCGGCGTGCCTGCGTGATCCAGTCCTCGACGCCACCTTCGTACTCGCGCCAGCGGCCGTCGCCTTCGAACACGATCGTGCTGGTGACGACGTTGTCGAGGAAGCTGCGGTCATGGCTTACGAGAAACACGGTGCCTTCGTAGTCCTGCAGCAGGTCTTCGAGCAATTCGAGCGTGTCGATGTCCAAGTCGTTGGTCGGCTCGTCGAGCACGAGCACGTTTGCCGGGCGCGCGAAAAGGCGCGCGAGCAACAAGCGGTTGCGCTCGCCGCCGGAAAGCGAGCGTACGGGCGAGCCTGATCGCGCGGGCGAAAACAGGAAGTCACCGAGGTAGCTCTTGACGTGCTTTCGCTGCCGGCCGATCTCGATCCATTCGCTGCCGGGGCTGATGAAATCCTCCAGCGTGGCGTCCGGGTCCAGGGCTTCGCGCATCTGGTCGTAGTAGGCGACCTGCAGGTTCGCGCCCTGGCGGACCTTGCCTGAATCGGGCGCGAGTTCGCCGAGGATCAGCTTGAGCAGCGTCGTCTTTCCTGCGCCGTTCGGGCCGATGATGCCGACCTTGTCGCCGCGCAGGATCGTGGCGCTGAAGTCGCGGATCACGGTCTTCTGGCCAAACGATTTCGAAACGTCGGTGAGCTCCGCGACGATCTTCCCCGTGGGAAGGCCAGTGGCGACATCGAGCTTCACGCTTCCGAGAGTTTCGCGCCGCGCACTGCGTGATGCGCGCAGTCGCTGCAGGCGCACGATGCGTCCTTGTGCGCGCGTGCGGCGCGCTTCGACGCCCTTGCGCACCCACACTTCCTCCTGCGCCAGGAACTTGTCGGCCTTCGCGTTGACGACGGCCTCCTGGGCGAGCTGGTCTTCCTTTTGCTGCTGGTAGCGCGTGAAATTGCCCGGGTACGAACGCAGCACGCCGCGATCGAGCTCGACGATGCGCGTCGACACGCGATCGAGAAAGCTGCGGTCGTGCGTGATGGTCACGACACTGCCGCGAAAAGCAATGAGCAATTCCTCGAGCCACTCGATCGAATCGATATCGAGGTGGTTGGTGGGCTCGTCCAGCAGCAACACGTCGGGGCGTCGCACGAGCGCCTGCGCCAGGGCGACGCGCTTTTTCATGCCGCCCGAAAGCGCGCCGATGCGATCGTCCCGGACCAGATGCAGGCGCTGCAGCGTTTCCTGCACGCGCCGCTCCCAGTGCCAGCCGTCGCGCGCTTCGATCGCACGCTGCAGCGAATCGAGGTCGCCGCGGCCGTGCGTGTAATCGTCGATCAGTGCGACGACGTCTGCCAACGCTGCGCGCACCGTGTCGAAGACGGTGTGGGTCGCATCGAACGCGGGCTCCTGGGGTACGTAAGCGATCGTGAGACCTTGCTGTATCTGCAACGTCCCGTCGTCGGCCTGCTCCAGTCCCGCAAGGATTTTCAGGAGCGACGATTTGCCCGCCCCGTTTCGACCGATGAGGCCCACGCGCTCGCCCGCTTCGAGCGAGAAGTCGGCGTGATCGAGGAGTGCCACGTGCCCGAAGGCGAGCTGCGTGTCCAGCAAGGTGATGAGAGCCATGGAGTCGGCGATTATTGATCGCGAGCGCAGGTGCACCTCTATCCCTTGTATTCAGCCGCCGATATAGTCATCCGTCGATACGAGCGAGGAGCCTGAATTGGAGCTGCAGATCAACGGCAATGCCGTGACGGTGGATGCCGAACCCGAAATGCCGCTGCTTTGGGTCCTACGCGATCTGCTCGGCATGACCGGAACCAAATTCGGCTGCGGCGTCGGTGAATGCCGCGCGTGCACGGTTCGCATCGATGGACAGGCGATGCCGTCATGCCTGGTGAATGTCGGAGGCATGGTTGGCAAGAAGATCCAGACGATCGAGGGTCTCGGCACACCGGGCAAGCTGCACGCGCTGCAGGAAGCATGGATCGCCGAACAAGTGCCTCAATGCGGTTACTGCCAGAGCGGCATGTTGATGGCTGCGGCGGCATTGCTCGAGAAGACCCCGAAGCCGACAGACGCGCAGATCGACGAGGCCATGGTGAACATCTGTCGCTGCGGCACGTACCAGCGTATCAGGGCCGCGATCAAGCGAGCTGCCGGAGTGAAGGCGTGAGGCGCCGCACTTTGCTCCTGAGTGCCGCCGGCGCGGCGGGTGCGCTCATTGTCGGATGGGGCCTGTTGCCGGCACGGTCGCGACTGGGGCGCGGCAACCTGATGCTTCCAGGCGAAGCCGAATTCGCGCTCAACGGCTGGATCAAGATTGCTTCCGATGGATCGGTGATCCTCGCGATGCCTCGCAGCGAAATGGGACAAGGGGTACACACGGCGCTGCCCATGATGGCGGCGGACGAACTCGACGTGCCGCTGTCGGCGATGCGTCTCGAGCAGGCCGCCGGCGACACGATCTACGGCAACGTCGCGATGTTGCTGGGGAGCTTGCCGTTCCATCCACTCGAAGAAGAGGGCGACGACGGGTTCGCGCGCATCAAGGTCAAGGCCGGCCGATGGGTCGTGAGCAAGGTGGCGCGTGAGCTCGGAATCAACGCAACGGGTGGATCTTCCAGCGTGGCAGATGCATGGGAGATAGTGCGCGAGGCGGCGGCAACGGCCCGCGCCTCGCTACTGGGCGCGGCGTCGCTTCAGTGGCGGTTGCCCGTCAATGAGCTCGTGGTGAAAGAGGGGGTGATCTCGCATCCTTCGGGCAAGAGCGCGGGGTTCGGCGAGATGGCGAAATTCGCCGCTGCGACGCCGCCGGGGGAGGTGCGGCTGAAAGACCCGAACGATTGGAAGCTCATCGGGCGTCCGGCGCCGCGGCTGGATGTTCCGCGGAAGGTGGACGGGTCAGCACGTTTCGGTATCGACGTGCGCATTCCTGGCATGAAGTTCGCCGTCCTGCGCCTTTGCCCCATGCTCGGCGGTTCTCCCGGCGCAGTCGACGCACAGCTGGCGCTGAACATGCCTGGCGTCGAGCGCATCGTCATGCTGCCGGCCTACGCAGGCTCGACCGCGGGCTTTGCGGTGGTCGGCAAGAGCTACTGGCACGCCAAGCGCGCCTGCGACGCCGTGAAGGTGGAGTGGCAACAGCGCCCGGCGGGCGCTCTTGACTCGAAAAAGATCGCGCTGGAATTGCAAGCCGCTGTTCGTAGTCGCGACGGCCACGTGTTTCACTCGGTTGGCGACGTGGACAGTGCGGAGTCGCGTGCAGCGCGGCACATCGAGGCCAGGTACAGCGCGCCCTATCTCGCGCACGCCACGCTCGAACCGATGAATTGCACTGCGCGAGTGAGCGGGGGCAAGGTTGAAGTGTGGGCGCCGACGCAGGTGCCGGAAATGTGCCGTGCGGTTGCGGCGAGAGTTGCCGGCGTGCGTACGGAAGACGTCGACTTGCACGTCACCCTGGTCGGCGGTGGTTTTGGGCGAAGACTGGAAGTTGATTACGCAGCGTTTTCCGTCCGCGTGGCAATGGATTGCGCGGGAGCGCCGGTTCAGCTCGTATGGCCTCGTGAAGAGGACATGACGCATGACTTCTACAGACCGATGCAAGCGGCTATGTTGCGGGCGTCGATCGACGGTCGCGGGACAGTTACAAGCCTGCGGATCAAGTCGGCGGGCGATGCAATATCGCCCCGATGGCTGGAGCGCGGAATCCCGGCTCTCGCAGGTCCGTTCGACACTCCGGACAAAACAACCGCAGAGGGGTTGTTCGACCTGCCATACGGTTTTGAAAATCAGCACATGGAGCATGTCGCGACGCGCATGGGCGTCCCCGTCGGCTTTTGGAGATCGGTGGGGCATTCACACAATGCCTTCATTTCCGAATCGTTCGTCGACGAACTCGCCTTCGAGACGAAGCGCGATCCGCTGCAGTTCCGGCGCGAATGGCTCAAGCATGCGCCCAGGCACCTCGCAGTTTTGGAACTCGCCGCGGAAAAAGCTTCGTGGGGCAGTGCGCTACCAGCGGGCTGGGCGCGAGGATGTGCCATCCACGAGTCGTTCGGAACGATCGTCGCCCAAGTGGCAGAGGTATTTCTCGAAGGCGGAAGGCCGCGAGTCTCGCGAGTCATCTGTGCGCTTGATTGCGGAGTTGTGGTCAATCCGAGCATCGTGGCTCAACAGATGGAAGGCGGCGTGATCTTCGCCCTGAGCGCCGCACTCTATGGCGAGGTAAACATTGCGGACGGTATCGTGCAGCAGCGCAATTTCCCGTCATATCCGATGATGAAGCTCGGCCGAGCGCCCAAGGTAGAGACATTTACCGTGCGGAGCACCCGAGCGCCGGCTGGAATTGGCGAACCCGGGGTTCCGCCGCTGGCGGCAGCCGTAGCCAATGCGCTTTTTGTGCTGACAGGCAAACGGTTTCGGTCGCTGCCTTTCGTCACGTGAGCGAGCGCTGCAAGGAATTGTTAGACCGCTGGCGGTCGATTTTTCCATGCTATAGTCGCAGGCTCTGTACAGCAACGCGGCCGAGACTGCCTAGAGCGAATCGGTTGCAGGCAGGACAGAAAAAACGGGTGCTTTGAATTGCGCGAGGGTCAAATCCTGGTATAGAATTCAAGGCTTCGCTGGAAACGGCGCCGAAGCGAAAGCAAAGGCAAATCGAACCAGCAAAAAGCCCTTAAGGTTGACAGGCCTTCAAAAAATCTGTCAGAATACAAGGCTTCGCTGATCGCAGCGAAGATGAGCAGAAAACAAAAAGCGCAACGCTGAATGTTCTGCGGGTTCGTTAAAAATATACAGCCGATAAGCGTGGGCGTTTGATGGCGATTGCCAAGTTCTTCGGAACAAATCAAACGCTCATGAAAAGACAAGTAGTTCAGCAATGAACGACCTTGTCGATTCCAATGAGCAAATATTCAAGATCGAACTGTAGAGTTTGATCCTGGCTCAGATTGAACGCTGGCGGAATGCTTTACACATGCAAGTCGAACGGCAGCACGGGGGCAACCCTGGTGGCGAGTGGCGAACGGGTGAGTAATACATCGGAACGTGCCCAGTCGTGGGGGATAACGTAGCGAAAGCTACGCTAATACCGCATACGAACTCTGGTTGAAAGCGGGGGATCGCAAGACCTCGCGCGATTGGAGCGGCCGATGGCAGATTAGGTAGTTGGTGGGGTAAAGGCTCACCAAGCCGACGATCTGTAGCTGGTCTGAGAGGACGACCAGCCACACTGGGACTGAGACACGGCCCAGACTCCTACGGGAGGCAGCAGTGGGGAATTTTGGACAATGGGCGCAAGCCTGATCCAGCCATTCCGCGTGCAGG
>DATJJL010000192.1:0-4811 GCA_035492155.1 Ramlibacter sp.
CCGGCGGGCAATCGGCCGCGAACGACGATGGCGAGCCGGGCGGCACCGCAGGCCGGCCCATGCTCGAAGTGCTGCGCCGGCAAGACCTCGATGGCGTGCTCGCGACAGTGGTTCGCTACTTCGGTGGTGTGAAGCTGGGCGCGGGCGGCCTCGCGCGTGCCTACACCGATGCGGTCGCGCAAGCATTGCTCGGCGCGCAGAAAATCCCGAAGCGGAAATGGATCGCAATGCGATGCACTGTGCCTTACGCGCTCGAGGGTCTAGTGCGGCGCGAGCTGCAGGCCGGCAATGCCGAACTGCGCGATGTCGCGCACGGCGACTCAGTCACTTTCGATTTCGCGGTGGTCGAAGACGATGCGCCCGCGCTCAAGGCGCGCCTGGGCGAAGCGGGCCAAGGCGCATTGATGTGGCAGGACGAAGCAGGCGCGCCGCGATGATAAATGTCACTCGAGCCGGCCATCGCGAAGTCGGTGAGCGAGAGCAGCACGATGACGAGCACGAAAGCAAGCAGGCACCGAAGAAACAGGCTCATCATGGGCGTCATTTCGCAGGCCCCTTGCAATGCACTCGATGCCAGGGTGTCCGGTCAGTGCGAGGTGAACCCGCGGCCATCGAGCACTTGCTCGACCATCGCCGCGTTGTCGCCGACCTGCTCGACGGCATCGCGCAGCTGTTCCTCGCTGCACTCGAACCGTTTTCGCCACCAGCTCAGCTCACGCGGATCCTCGAGGTGAATCCGTCCGCGATCGCGTGGGATGGTTTCGAAGACATAAGCCATGGTTCGGCTCCCAACTTTGTTTTCAAATCTCTTTGGACATTGGGCCGCTGTTGCGGTTTGGCGAGTGACCGTCAGCGGCGAAACAGGCTGTAATCCCGCTCCTACCGCTTGCTATAGCTTCGATAGCAACGCCATTGCAGCCGAAGGTGCCTTTTCCTTGGCGCCGCTGATGAAAAAGCAGAACACCTCGTGCTGCGAGCCTTTTGCGACCCACGCTTGGCAGCCTTGCGCCCATTTGTCGAGCTCGCCAGCCGGGTAGCCTGTGGGACAGGAAGACTCGGTGCGCATCAACCGCAGGTAGGCGAGTTCGCTACCGGCGTCGCCGATGGCGGGAAACTTGTCCGAATCGGTGTGCACCGTCGAACACGCGTTCCGATGCGCGAGCTCGAGGTATTCGTCGCAGGCGAAGCTTTCGTGTCGCACGTCGAGCACATGCTTGAGCGGGCGGCCTCCCGCTTCGCGAGGAAGCAGGCTCATGAACGCGGCAAGATCTTCGGCGTCGAATTTCTTCGTCGGCATGAACTGCCACACGATGGGCCCGAGCTTGTCCTTCAGCTCGGCGATGCCGCTGGCGATAAAACGTTCGATGGATTCGCCGGCCGTTGCAAGCTGCTTTCGATTGGTTGCGAAGCGGTTCGCCTTGAGCGAGAAGACGAAGCCGTCGGGCGTCTCGTCGCGCCACTTCGCGAAGGTCGCGGGCTTCATCGTGCTGTAGTAAGTCCCGTTCACTTCGATGGCCGTGAGCTTGCTGCTCGCCCACTCGAGTTCGCGGGATACGGGCAATCCCTTGGGATAAAAGTTGTCGCGCCAGGGCTCGTAGGTCCAGCCGCCGATGCCGACGCGGATGCGTTTATTCATGGGTGCATGCTAGCCGCGGATGACGAGGGATTTGTCAGTGGCGTAAAGTAATGGAATGAACGCCCCCCTCCACCGCGAAATGCCCGCCGGCCTGCTCGACAGCGGCGCCGCCCTGACGCAGGTCACCCAGCAATGGGACCGCGACATCGTCAGGCAACTTACCGATTACATCGCGATCCCCGCGAAATCGCCGGGCTTCGACAAGGACTGGGCCCAGCACGGCTATATCGAAACCGTCATTCGCAATGCCGCCGGCTGGATCGAGGCACAGAAGATCGAGGGTCTGAAGTACGAGATCGTGCGCCTGCCCGGCCGCACGCCGGTGCTGTTCTTCGAGGTCGCCGCGACAAAGAAGGACGCGAAGCAGACCGTGCTGATGTACGGCCACCTGGACAAGCAGCCCGAGTTCACGGGCTGGCGTTCCGACCTCGGCCCGTGGACACCGAAGTACGAGGACGGCAAGCTCTATGGCCGCGGAGGCGCGGATGATGGTTACGCGGTGTACGCGAGCATCGCCGCCGTTCAGGCATTGAAGGCGCAGAAGGTGGAGCATCCGCGCATCGTCGGTCTCGTGGAAACGTGCGAGGAATCGGGCTCTTACGACCTGCTGCCGTATGTCGATGCGCTTCGTCCGCGGCTGGGCGACGTGGGCCTGGTGATCTGCCTCGATTCGGGCGCAGGCAACTACGACCAGTTGTGGCTCACGACATCGCTGCGCGGCATGGCCAGCGGCGTGCTCAAGGTGCAGATCCTCACGGAAGGCATTCACTCAGGCGACGCATCGGGGCTCGTGCCCTCGAGCTTTCGCATCATGCGGCAAGTGCTCGATCGGCTCGAGGACAGCAAGAACGGCCGGCTGTTGCCGGCGAGCTTCCACTGCGAAATCCCGGGCGAGCGCCTCGAGCAGGCGAAGGCCACGGCGAAGATCCTGGGCGACGAGGTTTACAAGCGCTTTCCGTGGGCGCATTTCGATTGCGGCGGCTCGACGCAATCCGCGCTGCCCACGACCACTGATCCGCTGCAAGCCCTCGTGAACCGCACGTGGATCCCGACGCTCTCGGTCACGGGCGCGGAAGGTTTCCCGGCGCTGCAGGACGCAGGCAACGTGCTGCGTCCGTACACGGCGTTCAAGCTGTCGCTGCGCCTGCCGCCGCTGGTCGATGCCGACCGGGCGGTGCAGGAACTCAAGGCCCTGCTCGAGGACAACGCGCCTTACCAGGCGAAGGTAACGTTCGAGGGCGACCACGCCGCCACCGGGTGGAATGCACCCGCGACGGCGCCCTGGTTCGCGCAGGCACTGGACGCCGCATCGCAGGCGCACTTCGGCGCGCCCTGCGGCTACATCGGCCAGGGCGGCACGATTCCGCTGATGAACATGCTGAGCACCGGCTTTCCCACCTCGCAGATGATGGTGTGCGGCGTGCTCGGTCCCAAGAGCAACGCGCACGGGCCCAACGAATTCCTGCACGTTCCGTATGCGAAGAAGTTGACGGCGGCGGTCGCGCAGGTCATCGCGCAAATGCCCTGATCGCTTTTCTTGTGAACTGCCGCACAAGGCCTGCTGTTGCGCGGCCATGCGGGGCGCGCCATCATGCAGACTCATGGTGCAGGAGCAAAGCGAGAGCACTCTCTCCACGTTCACATCCAGCGACGGTGAAAACCTCGCGGTGCAGGATTGGCCGTTGCACGACGATGTCGCCGAGCGCGGCACCGTCCTGATCGTGCATGGCTTGGGCGAGCATGCAGGACGTTACGAACATGTCGCACGCCACCTCAATCGCTGGGGCTTCGCCGTCCGCGGGTACGACCACTACGGTCACGGCGAATCGGGCGGCGCCCGCGGCGGCTTGCCGGCCGAGTCGCGGCTGGTCGACGATCTCGGCGACGTGATCGACAGCACGCGCCAGCGCATGTCACCCGTCACACCGCTCATCGTCCTGGGCCACAGCATGGGAGGACTCGTCGCAGCTTGCCTCGCCGCGCTCGCGCAAGTACGCATCGACGGCCTCGTGCTCTCTTCGCCCGCGCTCGACGCAGGACTCACGCCCTTGCAGAAACTGCTGCTCGCCACCGTGCCGCGCGTCGCGCCGGGCTTGACGCTCGGCAATGGCGTCGATCCGCGATTCGTGTCGCGCGATCCCGCGGTGGTGGCCGCCTACCAGTCCGACCCGCGCGTTCATGACCGTATCTGTGCGAGGCTTGCGCGCTTCATCGCCGACGCGGGCCCGAGCGTGATCGCGCATGCGCCCGAGTGGAGCGTTCCCACATTGTTGATGTACGCGGGCAGCGATCGTCTCGTGAATCCGCGAGGCAGCCGCGCATTTGCGCAGGCGGCGCCGGCAAACGTGGTCACGACGGTTTGCTTCGACGACCATTTTCACGAGATCTTTAACGAACCCGACAGCGCGCACGTGTTCGAGACACTCAGGAAGTGGCTCGACGCGCAGTTCCCGGCCGGCTAAGAGACAGCCAGCGCGCCCAGCAAAGCGACAGGCGCCGTCTCTGCGCGCAGGACCCGCGGGCCAAGCGTCACCGGCGCGAAGCCGGCGTCCAGCGCCATCTGCTCTTCGCGAGGCTCGAGGCCGCCTTCAGGACCCGACACGCAAAGCCATTCGCTCGCATTGCCGCGACGAGTTTCGGACAGGCTCGCGGCTTCGTTCGACAACGAAAGAACGATTCTGTTTTGAACGACGGGCGCTGCAGAGATCCATTCGTCGAAGGGCTTCGGCTCATGCACCGTCGGCACGCGATTGCGGCCGCACTGCTCGCACGCCGCAGCGGCAATGGCCTGCCAGTGTTCGCGCTTTTTCAGCGCGCGTTCGCCGGAAATGCGCAGCACGCTTCGCGCAGTGACGAGCGGCTGGATCGAAGCGGCGCCCAACTCCGTGGCCTTTTCGATCAGCCAGTCCATGCGCTCGTTGGCAGTCAGCCCCACAGCGAGGTGCACCGCGACACTCGCCTCGCGCTCGACATTTTCGAATCGCGACACCTGCACATGGACGTCGGTGCGTCCCATGCGTTCGATGACGGCTTGCCACTGCCCGCCTTCGCCGTTGAAAAGCGTGACCTCGCCGCCCGGCTGCATGCGCAGCACCTGCACGTGCCTTGCCGCGCCCGCGGGCAGCGCGAGCGAAGCGCCCGCCGCAAGCTTCGTGGGGCAGTAAAGGCGAGGGAC
>DATJJL010000193.1:0-5474 GCA_035492155.1 Ramlibacter sp.
CGATCTCTTCCACCTGCGATTCGCTCACGATGAAAGGCGGCGCGAGCAGCACATGGTCGCCGTGCCGGCCGTCGATCGTGCCGCCCGTCGGATACACCATCAGGCGATTCGCCATCGCACGCATCTTCACGCGTGCATGCAGTCGATTCGCGGGATCGAAAGTCGCTTTCGTCGCGCGATCGGCCACGAGCTCCACAGCCATGAACAAACCCCGCCCACGAATGTCACCCACATTCCGATGCGAACCGAGCTTGTCTTCAAGCAGCTTGCGCAGGAAAGCGCCGCGATCGCGCACTTTCGCGAGCAGGCCGTCTCGCTCGATCACCTGTTGCACGGCAAGCGCTGCGGCTGTGCCCATCGCGTGCCCGATGTAGGTGTGGCCATGCTGGAACACGCCGCTGCCGCGCTGAAGCGCCTCGATCACCTTGCCGGACGCGAGCACCGCGCCGACCGGCTGGTAGCCGCCGCCCAGGCCCTTCGCGATGACGATCATGTCGGGCACCACGCCCTCCTGCTCGACCGCGTGCAATGTACCGGTGCGGCCCATGCCGCACATCACTTCGTCGGCAATGAAAAGGATGCCGTACTTGTCGCACAGCGCGCGCACACCGCGGAAGTAGCCGGGCGTGGGCGGCACCGCGCCCGCCGTGGCGCCGACCACCGTTTCGGCGACGAAGCCGATCACGCGCTCGGGGCCGATCTCGACGAACTTCGCTTCGATCTCGTCCAGCAATCTCTGCGTGTACTCGTCTTGCGTTTCGTCGTCGCGGCGCTCGCGGTATTCGAAGCACGGCGACACGCGCCCCACGTCGATCAGCATGGGCGCGAACTGGCGGCGGCGAAACTCGTTGCCGCCCACCGCGAGTGCGCCCAGCGTGTTGCCGTGATAACTCTGGCGACGCGCGACGAACATCGTGCGCTGCGGCTGGCCGATCTCGACGAAGTATTGGCGTGCGAGCTTGAGTGCCGCCTCGATCGCCTCCGAGCCGCCGGAGACGAAGTACACATGATCGATGCCCTCGGGCGCATGCGCGACGAGATGGTCCGCAAGCTGCTCGCTCGCCTCCGTCGTGAAAAAGCCCGTGTGCGCATAGGCCATCTTGTCGAGCTGTTTGTGCATCGCGGCGATCACGTCCGGGTGCTGGTGACCGAGGCACGACACTGCCGCGCCGCCGCTCGCATCGATGTAGCGCTTTCCGCTCGCGTCGATGATTTCGATGCCCTGCCCTGCGACCGCAATGGGCGGCACCGTGGTCAGGGACCTGTGAATGACTTTGCTCATGGGACTTCTTCAGGCCGCAGCGGACGCGCCGACAGCGGGCTCGTCCTCACGGCGCATACGTTGGAGGAAAAATACGAGCAGCACGAGGAGCGCTGCCGGAATGTAGGCCCATTGCCTCGAGGGACGATCGGCCTCGACCTCGATGCCCGTCACCTGGAAGCCCTGCTCGATGCCCGCTTTCGCGGCCGGCGACTTCAGGCCCACGGCCAGCACGTCGATGCGATCGCCGAGCACCGACACCTGCAGGCCCGATTTCTTCATGCGCTGCACACCGCCGCCTGCGTCGCCCAGCGGCAGCAGCACGGTTTTCTTCACGTCCTTGCCCTCGATCGACGTGCCTTCGATGCGCAGGCGCAGGCTGCCGTCGGCAGGCGCAGCCGTCGCAAGCTGCACGATGCGCGACGCAGGTTCCAGCCTGAAGCGCTCCCAGCCCATGTCGATCCAGAAGCCGGGCCGCAGCAGCGTGAAGGTCACCACCAGCAGCAGGGCCGACTCGTACCAGCGGTTGCGCCGCACGAACCATCCCTGCGTGCCCGCAGCGAACATCAACATCGCCGAAATCGCCGTGATGATCGTGAGCCCGGCTTGCCACCAGCTCGTGATGCCGATCAGCAGCAAGTCGGTGTTGAAGATGAACATGAACGGCAGGATGCCGGTGCGGATGCTGTAGAAGAACGCCGTGATGCCTGTCTTGATCGGGTCGGTCTTCGCAATTGCCGCCGCGGCGAACGATGCAAGCCCCACGGGCGGTGTCACGTCCGCCATCAAACCGAAATAGAAGACGAACATGTGCGCCGCCACCAGCGGCACGACGAGCCCTGTCTGCGAACCGAGCTCCACGATCACCGGCGCCATCAAGGTCGACACGATGATGTAGCTCGCGGTGGTCGGCATGCCCATGCCGAGAATCAGGCACACCACCGCGACCAGCACGAGCATGATCATCAGGTTGCCCGCGGAGATCAGCTCGACCATCTCCGACATCACCAGGCCCAGGCCCGTGACGGAAACTGTGCCGACGATGATGCCCGCGCACGCCGTGGCAATGCCGATGCCGATCATGTTGCGCGCGCCCAGCTGCAGGCCATCGACGAGGTCGTCCCAGCCGTCCCGCAACTTTGCGAGCGGATTCGCCTCGCGGCGGAAGTACGCGATCAGCGGCTTCTGCGTGAGCAGGATGACGATGAGCGACACGGCTGCATAAAAGGCGGACAGCCCAGGCGAGAGCTGCTCCACCAGCAGCGACCAGATCAGCAGCACCACCGGCAGCAGATAGTGCAGGCCCGCGAGGATCGTTTCCTTGACCGGCGGCAACACGAGCATCGGCGCGTCGGGGTCGTCGATGGTGAGGTCGGGCCGCCGCGCGACGGAGCGAATGATCGCGAGATACGCGATGACGATGAACGGCACGACGGCATAGATCGCCTGCTCACCCATCAGCACCTTGATCCAGCCAAGCCCATAGTAAACAACGTTGGCGAGAAGGATCGTCCCGCAGATCGTCATGCCGAAGCCGACGACGCGCATCAGCGTGCTTGAGCCTTCGCGGCGCGGCAAGCCCTTGATGCCGAGCTTCAGCGCCTCGAGGTGCGCGATGTAGAAAAGCGCGATGTACGAGATCGCAGCCGGCAATGCGGCGTTGCGGCAGATCTCCGCATACGGCACGCCGACATATTCGGCCATGAGGAACGCGGCCGCGCCCATCACGGGCGGCATGATCTGGCCGTCGACACCCGCGGCCGTTTCGATCGCGCCGGCCTTGTGCGCCGGATATCCCACGCGCTTCATCAGCGGGATCGTGAAGGTGCCGCATGTGACGACGTTCGCGACCGACGAGCCCGAGATCATTCCCATCAGGCCCGACGACACGACGGCCGCCTTCGCGGGCCCGCCGCGAAGATGCCCGAGCAGCGAATAGGCAACCTTGATGAAGTAGCTGCCCGCGCCCGCTTTTTCGAGCAGCGCGCCGAACAGCACGAATAAAAAGATATAGCTGGACGACACGCCCAGCGCGACGCCGAACACGCCTTCGCTCGACAGCCAGAAATGCGACACCGCCTTCGACAGCGACACGCCCTTGTGCGCAATCGCATCGGGCATGTGCGGGCCGGCGAACGCATACACCAGCATCAGCGTTGCGATGATCGCCATCGGCGGGCCGACGACGCGGCGCGTCGCCTCCAGCAGCAGCAGCACGCCAACGACGGCGACCACCATGTCGGCGACGATCGGCTGCCCCGGCCTGTCCGCGATCTCGCGGTAGAAGATGCTGACGTACGCGGCGCAGAAGCCCGCGACTATCGCGAACACCCAATCGGCGACGGGCACCTTCGAGCGTGACGACCGCTTGCCGAACGGGTACACCATGAACGCGAGGAACACGGCGAACGCCAGGTGCAGCGAGCGCATCTCCGCGTCGATGAGCACGAAGACGTTCCACTTGAACGGCAACGGCGACGCATACCAAAGCTGGAGCAGCGACCATGCGATGCAGGCCGCGAACACGATGACGCGCACGACGCCGGCGGGCTTGCGCCCACCGAGGTCGGCTTCCTGGACGAGCTGCTGGACGTCCGTCGTCACCTTACTTCACCCAGCCTTTTTCGCGGTAATAGCGCAGCGCGCCTTCGTGGATCGGCGCAGACAGGCCGTCGGCGATCATGTGCTTCGGATCGAGGTGCGCGAATGCCGGATGCAGCTTCTTGAACTCGTCGAAATTCTCGAACACGGCCTTCGTCACCGCATACACCGTGTCGGCCGGGACCTTGCTGCTCGTCACGAGCGTGGCGAGCACCCCGTAGGTCTGCGTCGGTTGCGGGTTGTTCGCATACATACCGCCGGGAATCGTTGCGTAGGCGTAGTACGGGTACTTCTTGACCAGCGCGTCGATGGCCGGGCCGGTGATCGGCACGAGCTGCGCGGCGCAGGCGGTCGTCGGGTCCTGGATGTTCGCGGACGGGTGGCCCACGCCGTAGAAGAAGCCGTCGATCTTGTTGTCGCACAGCGCGGCGCCGTGCTCGTCGGCCTTGAGCTCCGCGGCGAGGGCAAGGTCGCTCATCTTCATGCCGGTGGCGGCCATCAGTTCTTCCATCGCCGTGCGCGTGCCCGAACCCGGGTTGCCCACGTTCAGCCGCTTGCCCTTGAAGTCGGCGAGGCTGTGCACATTGGCCTCCTTGCGCGCAACGAGCGTGAAAGGCTCGGGGTGCACGGAGAACACGGCGCGCATGTCGGAGAAGGGCTCCTTGAACGAGCCCACGCCTTTGTAGCTTTGGTACTGCACGTCGGACTGGGCCATCCCGAAATCGAGCTCGCCGCCCTTGATCGTGTTGACGTTGTAGGCCGAACCGCCCGTCGATTCGACGGAGCAGCGCAGGCCGGTCTTCGCTCGGTCCTTGTTGACCAGCCGGCAGATTGCGCCGCCAACGGCGTAGTAAACGCCCGTGACACCGCCGGTGCCGATGGTGAAGAACTTCTGCTGGGCGAAGGCCGCGGGCGTTGCCGCGAGGCAGGATGCCGCAACGGCCACGAGGGCCGTGAGGGAACGCAAACGCATGGGGATTCTCCTCGATTGGAACAATTGATGCAGCGCGGAGTTTATTGCAACAGTTGTTCCAGTCGAGGACGGGTTTACCCCGACCGACGGCGCCCCGGACGCACGTAGATGCCGGAATCGAAGAGGCCTTGCTCGACCTTTTCGATGCGGTTCACCACCGCGTCGCCGCCGTCGGCCACCAGCCGCTCGAGCAGCGCCTCCGACAGCGCGACGCCCGCCGCGACTGAAGGAAAGAACGACGGGCTCGTCACTTCGAACTGCAGCACCGCCTGCGCATCGCGCGCCAGCGGGGACGCGCCGCTGTCGGTGAACGCGACCAGCGTCGCACCGACGCTTCTCACCTGGTCGGCGACGAACAGCGCCTCGCGCGAGTACGGCGCGAAACTCACGACGATGACCGCGTCGCGCGGGTCGATCGCGCGCACTTGCACTTCGAGCCCAACGGCCGAGCCGTCGATGAGGAACACGGATTCGCGAAAGAGCCGCATGCCGTAGTACAGCGAGAACGCGATGGGATGGCTCGCGCGGAATGCCGCCAGGTGCACGGCGCGCGCCTTGGACAACAGCTTCGCGGCGGCTTGCAGCGATGCACCGCCGGTTGATTCAGTCGCATCGAGATTGGCGCGCTGCACGGCGAAC
>DATJJL010000194.1:0-6813 GCA_035492155.1 Ramlibacter sp.
GCCATTTCTCTCAACCTTTCTTCAATGTTCGGATGGTCGAAGGGGGCCCGAAAGCCCCCTTCTCTTCGGTAGCGTTCGGGGCGTTCAGGCCGAGGCGCCTTCCTGCACTTCGACGAATTCGTCGCCGCCTTCGGACACGGCACGCACCACGTCGGCGGCCGCGTTGGCCTTGCCTTCGAGCACCGCGTCGGCGATGCCGCGCGCATACAGCGTCACGGCCTTGGACGAGTCGTCATTGCCGGGGATCACGTAGTCGATGCCTTCGGGCGAGTGGTTGGAGTCCACCACGCCGACCAGCGGGATGCCGAGCTTCTTGGCTTCTGCCACGGCGATCTTGTGGAAGCCCACGTCGATCACGAAGATGGCGTCGGGCAGGTTGTTCATGTCCTGGATGCCGCCGATGTCCTTCTCGAGCTTGGCCATTTCGCGGGTGAACATGAGCTGCTCTTTCTTGCTCATCGTTTCGAGGCCGGTTTCCTGCTGGGCCTTCATGTCTTTCAGGCGCTTGATGGAGGTCTTGACCGTCTTGAAATTGGTGAGCATGCCGCCCAGCCAACGCTGGTCGACGAAGGGCATGCCGCAGCGCTGGGCTTCGGCCGCGACGAGCTCGCGGGCCTGGCGCTTGGTGCCGACGAAGAGAACGGTGCCGCGGTTGGCGGCGAGCTGGCGCACGAACTTCGTGGCCTCCTGGAACATCGGAAGCGACTTTTCCAGGTTGATGATGTGGATCTTGTTGCGATGGCCGAAGATGAAGGGGGCCATCTTGGGGTTCCAGAAGCGCGTCTGGTGGCCAAAGTGCACACCGGCTTCCAGCATCTGACGCATGGTCACGGACATGATGTTTTCCTCAAGGTTGGGTCTAAAATCCGGCCCGAAATCGAAGCGGCTTGATCACCGGCAACGACACCTTTGATAGGCTGGATTCGCGATTACGTTTTGCTCACTGGAAGCACTCCACGAGCACCACCCGGCAAAACCCAAAAATTATAGCAGCTCCACCCTTGCCGACACCCAGACCCGACCTCCACCAAGTCCGCGAAGGACTCAAGTACAGCTGGACCACACCGGCTGCCGAGATCGAGCAGTCCATCGAGATCGCGCAATCGCCCGCTTGCGAACACGTCTTCCTGAGCACGAGCTTCGACGAGGCGCGGCGGGCCGCAGCCAGCCACCTCGCTGAAGGCCGACCGTTAATGGGCCTGGCCGTTTCCATCAAGGACCTTTTCGACGTGCGCGGCGAGGTCACGGCTGCGGGCTCTGCCGTTCTGTCGGGCGCGCCGCCTGCGCAGCAGGACTGCCCCGCCGTCGCGCGTCTGCGTGCCGCAGGAGCGGCGTTCCTCGGCCGCACGAACATGAGCGAGTTCGCCTTCTCCGGCGTGGGCACGAACCCGCACTTCGGCACGCCCGTGAACCCGGCCGACGCGCAAGTGCCGCGCATCCCGGGGGGCTCTTCGTCGGGCGCTGCCGTGTCGGTCGCCACCGGCGCGGCTTTCATCGGCCTCGGATCGGACACCGGCGGCTCGATACGCATCCCGGCCGCACTGAACGGCATCGTCGGTTTCAAGAATACAGCGCGGCTCGTGCCGATCGATGGCGCGCTTCCGCTGTCGACCACGCTGGACACGGTATGCGCGATGACACGCTCCGTGCGCGACGCCATCCTCGCGCACGAGGTTCTCGCGAACCGCACGGTGAAGCTCGCGAACGTTCCGCTCTCCACATTCCGGTTCGCGGTGGCGCGCTCGAACATGCTGGACTCTCTCGACGACGCCGTCGCTCGCGCGTTCGATCGCGCGCTCAAAGCGCTTCGCGACGCCGGTGCAGCCGTCGAGGAGATCGAACTCGCCGAGATTCGCGACCTCGGCACGATCCAGTCCACCGGCGGCTTCTCCGCTGCGGAAAGCTTCGCGTGGCACCGCGAGTTGCTTGCAGGATCGAGCGATCGCTACGACCCGCGCGTGCGAGCGCGCATCGAGCGTGGCGCCGACATGAAGGCCTACGAATACATCGACCTCATCAAGGCACGAGCCGACTGGATCGCACGCGTGGTCGATGCGCTGCAGGGCTTCGATGCCGTGCTGTCGCCCACTGTGCCGATCGTCGCGGCACCGATCTCGCAAGTCGCGCCGGGTTCGGAGCGCGACGCCGAATTCTTCCGTGTCAACACGCTCCTGCTGCGCAACACGAGCGTCGTGAACATGCTCGACGGTTGCGCCATCTCGATCCCCTGCCATGTGCCCGGAGAACTGCCGGCCGGCCTGATGATCTGGCAAAGCGCGATGCACGACGACGCGGTGCTGAACATCGCGCGGCTCGCGGAAGCCGCGCTCGCACCGATGACCCATCCATGAGGATCGCCGTCATCGGCGCCGGCATCATCGGCGTCACCACGGCCTTCGAGCTCGCAGTCGACGGCCACGACGTGACCGTCTTCGAGCGGCGAACGGCCGTTGCGGAGGAAACCAGCTTTGCCAACGCGGGCCTGATCGCCCCCGGCTATGTCACGCCCTGGGCTGCGCCCGGCATGCCGGCGAAGGTGGCGCGCTACCTTCTGTCGGAACACGCACCCGTGCGCGTGAGCTGGCCGCTTTCCGCTGCGGACATCGCGTGGATGTGGAAGTGGTATCGCTCCTGCGAGCCTGACACCTACGCCGCCAATCGATCGCGCATGCAGCGCCTCGCGTTCTACAGCCGCACGCGGCTGCACGACATCATCGAGCACTTCGGCCTCGACTTCGACCGCAGTACCGGCTACATGGTGATGCTGCGCACGGACAAGGACCAGAAACTCGTCCAGCCCGGCCTGCAGGTGCTGCGCGATGCGGGCGTCACGTTCAAGGAGATCGGGCCGGACGAGGCACGCAAGATCGAGCCGGCACTGAACACCGACACGAAATTCGCCGGCGCGATCCACTTGCCGCAGGACGAAGTCGGCAACTGCCGCCAGTTCGCGCTGCTGCTGAAAAACGAATGCCAGTCGCGCGGCGTCGGCTTCGAATTCAACAGCGCCGTCTCGCCGCTGGACCCGGCGACGCCCGGATCGCTGCGCGTCACGAAACCGGACGGCCAATCGGCGCAGTGGAATTTCAATGCCGTCGTCGTGTGCGGCGGTGTCGATTCGGTCAAGCTGCTCTCGTCGCTCGGCCTTGACGTTCCCATCGCGCCGGTGTGGGGCTACTCGATCAGCGCGCCGATCCGCGAGCCGCTGAACGCACCGCGCAGCGCGATCATGGACGAGCGCTACAAGGTCGCGATCTCGCGCATGGGCAATCGCGTGCGCGTCGCGGGCAGCGCGGAGATCGGCGGCGCGCCCGACAAAAAGCGGGCCAACTCCATCCAGACCCTCTACAAGGTGCTGCACGACTGGTTCCCCGGTGCCGCGCAACTTGCCAGTTCCAACGGCGCTGCGGTGCAGGAATGGAAAGGCGCCAGGCCGATGCTCCCCGACGGCCCGCCGCTGCTCGGCGCGACGGGCATCCCCGGCGTGTGGATCAACATCGGCCACGGCTCCAGCGGATGGGCACTTTCGTGCGGCAGCGCGCGTGTGGTCGCCGACCTGATGGCAGGCCGCTCGCCCGATGTCGATGTCGAAGGGCTCGGCGTCGAACGACTCGCGGTCTGAGAGGTAGGATGCGGCCATGATGCGCCGCGTCACTCCCGGTCGCGCCTGGCCATTGCACGATGTCGCCGGCTCGCGCGCGATCGAACAGGCAGCAGCAGCGAGCCTGCCGCCGCACACCTTGATGCAGCGCGCGGGCCTGGTTGTCGCCCGCCTGGCACTCGCGGTCGCTCCGCACGCAAGAGAAATCTGGATTCCCTGCGGGCCGGGCAACAACGGTGGCGACGGTTTCGAAGCCGCAATGCATCTGCAGCAATGGGGCAAGCACGTCACGGCGACATGGGCAGGCGATGAAGCGAAGTCGCCACCCGACGCACGCGCGTCGCTGCAACGCGCACGCAATGCAGGCGTGACATTCGGCGGCGAAGCTCCTGCGCAATTCGACATTGCGATTGACGCACTGCTGGGCATCGGCACAGCGCGACCGCTCGACGGCCGCCTGCGCGAATGGGCGGATCGCTTGAATTCGTCGCGCGGCCCCGTCATCGCTGTCGACATCCCTTCGGGGTTGTCGTGCGACACAGGCACGGGCGACAGCGTGAAAGCCACGCACACGATCAGCCTGCTCACGCTCAAGCCCGGGCTCTTCACGGCCCACGGGCGCGATGCCGCGGGTGATGTTTGGTTCGACGATCTCGACATCGATGCCTCGACGCGCGAATCCACCGCGATGCTTTCCGGCTCGCCGGTGCGAGCAGAACGCGCGCATGCCTCGCACAAAGGCACATGGGGCGACGTCGCGGTGATCGGTGGTGCGCCGGGCATGACAGGCGCAGCCCTGCTCGCCGCATCGGCCGCGCTGCATGCAGGCGCGGGTCGCGTGTTCGTTGCTTTGCTCGGCGAGCCCATACCGGTCGATATCGCGCAGCCGGAACTCATGATGCGTTCGTGGGATTCGCTCGATCTTGCGGCGATGACTGTCGCCTGCGGATGCGGCGGCGGCGATGCGGTTCGCGCTGTGTTGCCGAAGGCGATCTCCACCTCAGGCGCTTTGGTGCTCGACGCCGACGCGTTGAACGCAATTGCTTCCGACGCCCAATTGCAATCGCTGCTGCATTCCCGCGGACGACGGCATCGGCGCACCGTCATCACACCGCATCCGCTCGAAGCGGCCCGGCTTCTCGGATCGTCGTCGAATGACGTGCAGGGCGACCGTCTCGCCGCTGCACGCGAACTTGCGAAGCGTTTCGCCTGCGTCGTCGTGCTGAAGGGTTCCGGCTCGATCGTCGCTGCGCCCGATCGCATCCTGCACATCAACCCGACGGGCAACGCACGGCTGGCGACGGCAGGAACAGGCGATGTGCTTGCGGGCCTCATCGCCGCGCGTCTCGCGTCGCACGAGGACACATTCGAAGCGACCGCGGGCGCCGTCTTCGATCACGGGCTCGCAGCCGACCAATGGCCCTCTGACGAAGCACTCACCGCATCGGCTCTCGCGCGCAGGATCAGCCGTTGACGACGTCCGCTTCGAGCGGCATGGGGGCCGTAGCCAGGCGCCGCACGAAGCGGATCGGTTTGCGCGTGCGCGGCGTCATCGAGTCGAGCCGTGCATCGAGCGCGGTTTGCAGCTCGGGCGCCGGATGCGGGTTTTCGGAAAGCACGCTGATCGCGACGTGAAGGATGAGCGTCACCTCGGGCTTGAGCCCGGGCAGCGGCATCAGCCCGTGCGCGACGAGTCGTGACGCGCGCTCCAGCAACGCATCGCGGCGCGTGACGGTTTCGACAATCAGGCCCAGCGTGCTTTCGCCGACACGGCCGAAGCAGTCCGCTTCGCGCATCACGCGCTGCAGCTTCATCGCCGCGCGGATCATGCTCTGCTCGGCGACCGCGAGGCCGTGCTGCTCGCGAATCCTCTCGAAGTTGGCGAGCTTCACATGGATCACCGCCGCGTCGTGACGGCTGCGGCGAAAGCGCTCGCCAGCAGCTCGCACACGGTCGCGAAACAAGTCCGCGGACAGCATGCCGGTCAACGGGTCGATCGACTCCATGCCCTGCGCGCGCATTCGCACGGAGAGCAGCTCTTTCGAGCGACGGATCAGCGCGACGAGCATGAGCAGCAGGATGAAGCCCATCGACACCGCCACCAGCACATTGGCGCGGAAGGGAATCGGCTCGATGCCGATCATCCGCAGAACGATGAGCGCCGTCGTCGCCATGATGGGCACATGGGCCGCAAGCACCCACGCGCCCGTGTTGTCGCCGCGGCGCCAGGTCCACGTCCCGAGCAATAGCACCGTGCAAGCCGCAGGCAGCATCGCTGCGGCAACGAGCGGCGTCCAGGTGTCGTGCATGAACGCGCGCACGAACGCCATGGCGAGCACGACAGCGCCGACCGAAGTCGCGACTCGGCCGAGCACGGCCGAGCGGTTGCGGATCCTGCACAGCGCTTCGACGAGCCAGACGGACATGCCGGCGGCGGCCATCGGGAAGACCGTCTTGGATGCATCCGACCATGCGGGCCACTCGCCCCACAGAAACTGGTCGGTGACACCGGACATCGACGCGAGCGCGAACCCAAGCAGCAAGGCATAGCCGCCGAAGATGAAATAAGAGCCGTCGCTGTATAGCGCCCCCTGGATCAGGCTGGCGATGGCGAGCAAGGCAAGCATTCCCAATGCGAACGCGAGGCCGAAATCCGCTCGGGCCGCCGATGCATCGCCGCCGAATTCATCCGCGAGCTGCAGCGGCACCGGCGCCGGAACATCGTTGCGAATCCGCAGGAACACGTCGCGAGTTTCGTGGGGCTGCAGCTGCAGGTCGAAGCGCGGAAAGCGCCCCGGCCGGGCCCAGTGCGACTGCGGCACGCGATCACCGGAGTGCGATTCACGCCAGCCTTCGCCTGCAGGCTCGAACAATGTGATCTCGTCGAGCGACGTCTGCCTCACTTGCAGAGTCCAGACTTTCGCGCTCGCATTGGAATTGACCACGCGCAGCGCAATCCACAACTCGTTGGCGGGTGAGAACGCGGCGGGATGTCCTGCGGCGGCCCTTGCCAGCGGCGGCTCGAGCCGGCCCGCAGCCACCTGCGAAATCGAAAAGGCGCTTCGCGGCACGAGCGCCTGGACGTAGGCCACCTCAACCGGCGTTCTGCCGCCCTCCGAAAGGCCGGCGACCGGAAGCGCCGACGCGCCCGACGCTGCCGCCGGAGCGAACACGATGAACGTGAAACACGCTGCCGCGAAAACCCTCCACCC
>DATJJL010000195.1:0-4163 GCA_035492155.1 Ramlibacter sp.
AGCCACACCTCCTTGTTGCCGGTGTGGTTCGCCACGAGCGTCGGGATGCCGATGCCGAGGTTGACGTAGTAGCCGTCCTTGAGTTCCTGCGCCGCGCGCGCGGCCATCTGGTCTTGGGTCCAGGGCATGTCTTGCTCCTTACGCGGTACGGACGGTGCGCTTTTCGATGCGCTTTTCGGGATTCGGGTTGTGCACGATGCGATGCACGTAGATACCCGGCAGGTGGATGTCGTCCGGCGCAAGCTCGCCGACTTCGACGAGCTTTTCGACCTCGACGATGCAGACCTTGCCCGCCATTGCGGCAGCGGGATTGAAGTTGCGTGCAGTCAGGCGGAAGCGCAAATTGCCGCTCTTGTCGGCGACGTCGGCCTTGACCAGCGAAACGTCCGGCACGAGCGAGCGTTCCATCACGTACGTCTCGCCGTCGAACTCGCGCAGCTCCTTGCCCTCCGCGACGATGGTGCCCACGCCCGTCTTCGTGAAGAACGCCGGGATGCCCGCGCCGCCCGCACGCAGCTTCTCGGCGAGCGTGCCTTGCGGCGTGAATTCAAGTTCGAGTTCGCCCGCGAGGTATTGGCGCTCGAACTCCTTGTTCTCGCCGACGTACGACGAGATCATCTTCTTGATCTGCCGCGTCTCGAGCAGCTTGCCGAGGCCAAAGCCGTCGACGCCCGCGTTGTTCGAGATGGCGGTGAGGTTCTTCACGCCGGTGTTCTTCAGCGCTTCGATCAGCGCCTCGGGAATGCCGCACAGGCCGAAGCCGCCGACGGCCATGAGCTGGCCGTCCTTGACGACGCCGTCGAGAGCTGCCGCCGCACTGGGATAGATCTTGTTCACGGGTTCGGACTCCTGAAGTCACGCGCGAGAAAACCCTCAGCCGTATTGCAGAGGATGCCGTTACGATACTACCTAACTTGCTACGTAGTACTTCGTAAAGACTTGCCCGATGGACGTTGATTACCGCCTTGCGTTCAACCTCGCGCCAGTGGGGCTGTGCGTCTCGCGCAACCGTGCCATTGTGGACTGCAACGAGCAGCTGTGCGAGATGTTCGGCTGGTCGCACGACCTGCTGGTGGGCCAGTCGTTCCTTGTTCTCTACCCCAGCGCCGATGAGTACGAGCGCCTTGGCGCGCGCATGGCGCCCATCCTCAATGCGAAGGGCCACTACGGCGACGATCGCATCATGAAGCGCGCGAACGGCGAGGTGTTCTGGTGCCACGTCACGGGCCGCGCGCTCAATCGCGACGAGCCGCACGAATCAGGCATCTGGACTTTCGAGGATTTGAGCTCGCAGCGGCCCGTGAAGGCGGAACTCACCGCGCGCGAACGTGAAGTCGCTGCGCGATTGCTCGATGGCATGACCAGCAAGGAGATCGGCAAGGCACTCGTGATCAGCCATCGCACGGTTGAAATCTATCGCGCTCGCCTCATGCGCAAGTACAAGGCCAGCACAACGGCCGATCTGGTGCACAAGCTGATGGCGGGGGGCTGAGCGCGCGGGTTTTTGCGTTGGAACTTTGGTGGGGGGTCCGTTACGTAGTTCGAGTAGAACTTCCAACGGAACCCTGATGCCTGCAAAAAGCACCCCGCCGCCCGGATTCAAGACCCCTCTTCTTACGCCTCATCGCCCGCCGGAACTCGATGTACCCGACGGCGAGAACAAGCGCAAATCCTCAGTCGACCAAGGAAAGCTGTCGCCGCGCGTGGCCGCTTCGAAAGAAGGGCGAGGTATCGAAACGCCACGCGGCCTGTTCGGAAAGATTGCGAGTGCCGCGAAGGCGCTCACCCCGAGCGGCAGGCTTGCTAAACAGCAGGCCCTTCGCGCTGAACAGCATGAACACGCCGTCACTGTATTGAAGCCCCTCATCGGACTTTTGATCCGATCAGCCACAGAACCACAATTTTCCGAACGGGCAGGCAAGGCAGCGGCAGATGCGCTGCAGACAACGCCCGAAAAGCCTCACTTGCAAAACACGGCGATTGCGAAGAAACAGCGAAGTGCTGCCGAAGCAAGGAAGGCGACCGGGAAAGAACAATCGGCAGCTGGAAATGTGCTCAGGCTGGTCACGACCGGACTCGTGGGCGTGATTCCAATGGATCTCGAACAACTCGACACCGCCGGCATTGGAGCCAATCCCTACTTCGATACCACCGCAAGGTCGCACCTGCAGAGGCTGTACAGAGGCCCCCAGCTATACGCGGGCCCACGCAAGGCTTATCACCTCGACTTCTTTCTGAGAGTTGCCCGGAGTGCCGTGGCGGAACTGGAGCAGGAAGGTCGCTCGGTGGCCCCGGCTGTCGAGGTTATCGAATACATATTGGATCAAACACTTCCCGCCAAGTTGCACGGCGGGGAAGTCTGGGCGTTTCTCACAATCATCCTTAAAGCAGTCCGACATGAGGCCGATTCGGTCGGAGAAGCGGGGGCTGCCGATGAACCGATTGCGAAGAAGCTGGACTTTTCACCCGCAGAGGAAGCGGATCAGTTGCTACCGAATTTCGACGATCAGGTAGAAGTCATCGGCCAAGCAGTTCACACTGCGGTCACCCAGCATCTTCCGGCCGAAGAGCAAATCGCCAGGATGCTGAAGGAGCTTGACGCTGCCTACGCGGCGATCGTCCAGGCCTTTCCCGACGAGAACTCACCGCAGCGCCTGGCAATGAAGGTGCAGTGCAAGCAACTTGTCGGCGTTCTCAAGGGCATGCCAACCTTGTTGAGCGCACCCGAAGAACTTTACGGCGACTTCCATACTCCTCTCGCACTCGAGTTGTTCGCGGAGCAAGTGCAGGCCATTCGGCAAGAAGCCGCGGGCGCTTCTGCCATAGACCCTGAAGCTCTGGCCAGGGTCGTGAAGATGGTGATAGATCTTGTTCCTGCTTACGCCGCAATCGACAAACGCCTTCGTTACAGCGAGGCTCCTGCGCAGCGCACGCTGCTCAGGCTTTTGTGCCAGCAAGTCGCCACTGCAGTCGCCGGCATGGACCGTGGGCTGAAATGGGCGGACCTGCCCAAGGACCTCGCCGACGAATTACAGAATGCGATGACTGCGATGGGAATTGGCTTCCGCCGTCCCGTAGCAAGGGTTCAGCCCGCTCGGGTCGCGGTGGAACCGGCGCCGCTGAACGTTCCCGCGGCGGCGCTTCCGGAAGTGGCGCGTGTACTCGAAGCGCCCGCCGGCAGTCCGCAAGAGCCGGCCGTGCAAGCGCAGCCTGTGGCGCCTGCAGACAACGTGTTCGCAAGCCGCGCCGCGAGAACGGTCGTCAAGAACGACGATCCCGTCAAAAGAGTCGATGGAATCGACTGGTCGACTCTCGCGCTGGATGACGAACCCGGCGAGGACGATCCCGCCGCTTGACATCTCACTTCGCTTCGACCACCTCGCTGGCCGTCCTGAAAGCATCGACCGCCGCAGGAAATCCGCAATAAACGCTCGCGTGTAAAAAGATTTCCTGCAGCTCTTCGGGCGTGACGCCGTTGTTCAGCGCGCCGCGCACGTGCAGCTTGAGCTCATGCATGCGGCCGAGCGCGACGAGCATCGAGACGGTGACGATGCTGCGCGTCTTCAGGTCGATGGCCTTGCGCTGCCAGGTGTTGCCCCACGCGTTCTTCGTGACCAGCTCCTGAAGCGGCGCGTTGAACGCGGTCGCCTTGTCGAGCGCGCCTTGCACGTAGTCGTTGCCGAGCACCTTGCGCCGAGTGGCGAGGCCCGCTTGCGTCGCGGGGTCGTTCGAAAGTTCCATCGTGTTCTCCTTCCTGGAAGCGCACAGGATAATCCTGCGCAACGAAGGAGACGCCAGTGAACCGCTATCCCATGCCCGACATCAAGGACGTTCCAGACGACATCCGCGCGCGCATTCTCGAGGTGCAGGAAAAAGCCGGGTTCGTGCCGAATGTGTTCCTCGCTCTGGCGCGGCGCCCTGCCGAATGGCGCGCTTTCTTCGCGTATCACGATGCGTTGATGACGCCTGAGACTGTGGGCCGAGAAAGCGGCCTGACCAAAGGCGAGCGCGAAATGATCGTCACCACGACGAGCGCCGCGAACCAGTGCCTCTACTGCGTGGTGGCACACGGCGCGATCCTGCGCATCTACGAGAAGAAGCCGCTCGTGGCCGACCAGGTGGCGGTGAACTATCGCAAGGCCGACATCCCGCCACGCCAGAAG
>DATJJL010000196.1:0-2234 GCA_035492155.1 Ramlibacter sp.
TCCAACATCGCCCGCCGCAAGTTCGACGTCGTCATCGTGGGTGCCGGCGGCTCCGGAATGCGCGCGTCGCTGCAGCTGGCACGCGCGGGCCTCAATGTCGCTGTCCTCTCCAAAGTGTTCCCGACGCGTTCGCACACCGTCGCCGCGCAAGGCGGCATCGGCGCGTCGCTGGGCAACATGTCCGAGGACAACTGGCACTTCCACTTCTACGACACGGTCAAGGGCGGCGACTGGCTCGGTGACCAGGACGCCATCGAGTTCATGTGCCGCGAAGCACCTCACGTGGTGTACGACCTCGAGCACATGGGCATGCCGTTCGACCGCAACCCCGATGGCACGATCTACCAGCGCCCCTTCGGCGGCCACACCGCGAACTACGGCGAAAAGCCGGTGCAACGCGCTTGCGCGGCTGCAGACCGCACCGGTCACGCGATGCTGCACACGCTGTATCAGCAAAACGTCAAGGCAAGGACAAGCTTTTTCGTCGAGTGGATGGCGCTCGATTTGATCCGCGATGCGGAAGGCGACGTCGTCGGCGTCACCGCGCTCGAGATGGAGACCGGCGATCTCTACATCCTCGAAGCGAAAACCACGCTGCTGGCCACCGGCGGCGCAGGCCGCATCTTCGCCGCGTCGACCAACGCGTTCATCAACACCGGCGACGGCCTGGGCATGGCTGCGCGCGCGGGCATCCCGCTCGAGGACATGGAGTTCTGGCAGTTCCACCCCACTGGCGTTGCCGGTGCCGGGGTGCTGCTCACCGAAGGCTGCCGCGGCGAGGGAGCGATCCTGCTCAACAGCAACGGCGAGCGCTTCATGGAGCGATACGCGCCCACGCTGAAAGATCTCGCGCCGCGCGATTTCGTCTCGCGTTCGATGGACCAGGAGATCAAGGAAGGGCGCGGCTGCGGCCCGAACAAGGATTACGTGCTGCTCAAGCTCGACCACCTGGGCGCCGACACGATCCACAAGCGCCTGCCGTCGGTGTACGAGATCGGCATCAACTTCGCGAACGTCGACATCACGAAGGAGCCCATTCCCGTCGTGCCCACCATCCATTACCAGATGGGCGGCGTGCCGACCAACATCCACGGCCAGGTCGTGTCGCAAAAAGGCGGCGAAGACAACGCAGTCGTGAACGGCCTGTACGCCGTGGGCGAATGCTCGTGCGTGAGCGTGCACGGCGCGAACCGCCTGGGCACCAATTCATTGCTCGACCTGCTGGTGTTCGGCCGCGCGGCGGGCAATCACATCGCCCAGTTCGCAAGCGGCACCAAGGCCCACAAGGAACTGCCGAAGGACGCCGCCGACCGCACGCTCGAGCGCCTGAACCACCTCGACAACATGACAGGCGGCGAATACGCACAGGACGTCGCCAACGACATCCGCCAGACCATGCAAACGCATGCCGGCGTGTTTCGCACGCAGGCAATCATGGACGAAGGCGTGAGCAAGATCGCGGCGATCCGCGAGCGTGCCAATGCCATCGCACTGAAAGACAAGTCGCGTGTGTTCAACACGGCGCGCATCGAAGCGCTCGAAGTCGAAAACCTCGTCGAATGCGCGCAGGCCACGATGGTTTCGGCCGCCGCCCGCAAGGAGTGCCGCGGCGCGCACACGGTGATGGACTACGAAAAGCCCGCCGACGATCCGAACGCCCCGCTGGGCCGCGACGACGTGAACTGGATGAAGCACTCGCTGTGGTACAGCCAGGGCAATCGCCTTGCGTACAAGCCCGTGAAGATGAAGCCGCTCACGGTGGAAAGCGTCCCGCCCAAGGTTCGTACGTTCTAGTACTTACCTGCGGATAAAGACGAAATCTGCGACTAAATTAAAGACAGGCGAACATGCAAAAACGCACCTTCCAGATCTACCGCTACGACCCCGAAAAGGACGCGAAGCCGTACATGCAGACGGTGGAGATCGAGCTCGAGGGCAACGAGCGCATGCTGCTGGACGCGTTGATGAAACTGAAGGCGCAGGATCCGTCGATCTCCTTTCGCCGCTCCTGCCGCGAAGGCGTGTGCGGCTCGGACGCGATGAACATCAATGGCAAGAACGGCCTGGCGTGCCTGACCAACATGCGCACGCTGCCCGGCACCATCGTGCTCAAGCCGCTGCCCGGCCTGCCGGTCATCCGCGACCTGATCGTGGACATGACCGATTTCTTCAAGCAGTACCACTCGATCAAGCCCTACCTCGTCAACGACAGCATCCCGCCCGAGAAGGAGCGC
>DATJJL010000197.1:0-5050 GCA_035492155.1 Ramlibacter sp.
CAAGATGGACATCTCCGAAAAGCGCGTGCCGCAGGACGGCAAGATGAAGCTCAAGGTCGGGCCCGACCGCGTGATCGACTTTCGCGTGAGCACGCTGCCGACGCTCTTCGGCGAGAAGATCGTGATCCGTATCCTGGATCCGTCGAGCGCCAAGCTGGGCATCGAAGCGCTCGGCTACGAGCCCGAAGAAAAGGAACGCCTGCTCACGGCAATCGGCCGGCCGTACGGGATGATCCTGGTCACCGGTCCCACGGGCTCGGGCAAGACGGTGTCGCTCTACACCTGCCTGAACCTGATGAACAAGCCGGGCGTGAACATCTCCACGGCCGAAGACCCTTCGGAAATCAACCTGCCCGGCGTCAACCAGGTGAACGTGAACGAGAAGGCGGGCCTCACATTCGCGGCTGCCCTCAAGTCGTTCCTGCGGCAGGACCCGGACGTGATCATGGTCGGCGAAATCCGCGACCTCGAGACCGCCGACATCGCCATCAAGGCCGCGCAGACCGGCCACCTGGTGCTCTCGACGCTTCACACCAACGACGCGCCCACGACGCTCACGCGGATGCGCAACATGGGCATCCAGCCGTTCAACATCGCATCCAGCGTGATCCTGATCACGGCGCAGCGGCTCGCACGGCGTCTGTGCCCCAACTGCAAGGCACCGCACGACATCCCGCAAGAGACGCTGATGGATGCCGGTTTCAAGGAAGAAGACATCGACGGGACGTGGACGCCGTACAAGCCGGTGGGATGCAGCGCGTGCAACAACGGCTATAAGGGTCGCGTGGGCCTGTACCAGGTCATGCCGATCAGCGAGGACATGCAGCGCATCATCCTGGCAGACGGCAGTGCGCTCGAGATCGCAAAGCAGGCCGAAGCGGAGGGCGTGAGAACGCTGCGCAAGGCCGGTTTGTGGAAAGTGAAGCTCGGTGTCACCTCGCTCGAAGAGGTGCTGGGCTGCACGAACGTGTAGGTGAGGAGTTCAAGGAGTCGCTATGGCTACCGCAGCAGCCGCCAAAGTCACTGAGTTCGTCTACGAATGGGAAGGCCGGGACCGCAACGGCAAGACCGTCCGCGGCGAAACGCGCGCGGCCGGCGAAAACCAGGTCAATGCCGCCTTGCGCCGCCAGGGCGTCACGCCCACCAAGGTCAAGAAACGCCGCATGCGCTCGGGCGCGAAGATCAAGCCCAAGGACATCGCGATCTTCACGCGCCAGCTCGCGACGATGATGAAGGCCGGCGTGCCGCTCCTGCAGGCTTTCGACATCGTCGGCCGCGGCAACGCGAACGCGAGCGTCACGAAGCTGCTCAACGATGTGCGCACGGACGTTGAAACGGGCACGTCCCTGTCGGCGGCCTTCCGCAAGTACCCGCTGTACTTCGACAACCTGTATTGCAACCTCGTCGAAGCCGGCGAGGCAGCCGGTATTCTTGAAACCCTGCTGGACCGCCTCGCGGTCTACATGGAAAAAACCGAAGGCATCAAGAGCAAGATCAAGTCGGCCCTCATGTACCCGATCTCGGTCGTGGTCGTGGCCTTCGTCGTGGTGTCGGTGATCATGATCTTCGTGATCCCAGCGTTCAAGGAGGTGTTCTCGTCCTTCGGTGCCGACCTGCCCGCACCCACGCTGTTCGTGATCGCCATGAGCGAGTTCTTCGTGAAGTTCTGGTGGCTGATCTTCGGCGGTGTCGGCGGCGGCCTGTACTTCTTCCTCCAGGCGTGGAAACGCAGCGAGAAGATTCAGATCTTCATGGACCGCCTGATGCTCAAGCTGCCCGTCTTCGGCAACCTCGTTTACAAGTCCGTGATCGCGCGCTGGACGCGCACGCTCTCGACGATGTTTGCAGCAGGTGTGCCGCTGGTGGAAGCACTCGACTCCGTCGGTGGCGCGTCGGGCAACTATATCTATGCCAGCGCCACCGAGAAGATCCAGATGGAAGTGGCCACCGGCACCAGCCTCACCGCGGCAATGACGAATGCCAACGTGTTCCCGACGATGGTTCTGCAGATGTGCGCGATCGGCGAGGAATCCGGCGCGCTCGACCACATGCTGGGCAAGGCCGCGGACTTCTACGAAGCCGAAGTCGACGACATGGTCGAAGGCCTGTCGAGCCTGATGGAGCCCATCATCATCGTGTTTCTCGGGGGCCTTATCGGCGGCATCGTGATTTCGATGTACCTTCCCATCTTCAAGCTGGGTCAAGTCGTCTGATGATCATTTCCTCCTTCGTGGACGCCGGTCTGGCGGGCGTCTTCGGCCTCGCCGTGGGAAGCTTCCTCAACGTCGTGATCCATCGGCTGCCGAAGATGCTCGAGCGCCAATGGGCGGTCGAATGCGCCGAGATGAGCGGTGCAGCGGTGCCGCAAGCCGACAAGCTCGACCTCGTGAGTCCGCCGTCTCGCTGCCCGAAATGCGGGCACCCGATCCGCTGGTACGAAAACATCCCCATCGCGAGTTATCTCGCATTGCGAGGCAAATGCTCGGCGTGCAGTGCGCCCATCGGCATTCGCTACCCGGCCGTGGAGCTTTCGACGGGGGCCCTCTTCTTTTTCGCGGTGCATCGCTGGAGCGTGACACCCGAAGCCGGCGCATGGTGCCTCTTCTCCGCGGCGATCGTGGCGCTGGCGTGCATCGACTGGGACACAACGCTCTTGCCTGACGACATCACCCTGCCGCTGATGTGGGCGGGCCTCATCGCCGCGGCCATGCACTTCACGCCGATGCCTCTCACGCAAGCGCTCTGGGGCGCGGTGGCGGGCTACCTTTCGCTCTGGCTCGTGTACCACGCATTCCGCTTGCTCACGGGCAAGGAGGGCATGGGCTACGGAGACTTCAAGTTGTTCGCAGCGCTCGGCGCCTGGTTCGGTTGGCAGGCGCTCGTGCCGATCATCCTCATGGCTTCGGTCATCGGTGCGGTGATCGGCATCGGGATGAAAGTGTTCGCGAGCCTGCGCGAGGGTGGCTACGTGCCCTTCGGTCCGTTCCTGGCCCTCGCCGGCCTCACGGCAATGATCTTCGGGCCGGCTTCCATCCTGCAGGCCATCGGGCTCTAGGTCATGGTGCTGCGAGTCGGCCTCACCGGCGGCATCGGCAGCGGCAAGAGCACGGTGCTTGCGATGCTCGCGCAGCTTGGCGCGGCGGCGATCGATGCCGACGCGATCTCGCGCAGCACCACTGCGGCAGGCGGCGCGGCCATCACCGAAATCGAAAAGACTTTCGGCCCCGGGTTCATCACCGCCGACCGCGCTCTCGACCGCGAGCGGATGCGAGCGCATACCTTTGCCGACGCCGCCGCGCGCAAGCGTCTCGAATCCATCATCCACCCGCTCGTCGGCGCTGAAAGCGCACGGCAAGTGCAGGCCGCCCTCGCGGCGAACGCGCCCTGCATCGTGTTCGACATTCCGTTGCTGGTCGAATCCGGCCGCTGGCGACAGCAGGTCGACCGCGTGCTGGTCATCGACTGCTCCATCGAAACGCAGCTCGCGCGCGTGATGCAGCGCAGTGGGCTGACCGAGGAGGCCGTGCGTTCCATCATCGCCGCGCAAGCCACGCGCAGCGAGCGCCTCGCCGCCGCCGACATGGTGATCTGTAACGATGGGTTGTCGCTGGAGCAACTGGCAGACGAAGTGAAGCAGGCCGCCCAGCGCTTCGGGCTATCATCCCGCGCGTGATCCTCTACGAATACCCGTTCAACGAACGCATCCGTACCTACCTGCGCCTCGAGCATCTTTTTCGCCGCCTCGGCGAACTCGTTCCGCGCACCCACGCCATCGATCACCACTACGCCCTGGCGACCATCTTCGAAGTGATGGACGTCGCCGCGCGAGCGGATCTCAAGTCCGAAGTGATGAAAGACCTCGACCGCCAGCGCAACGCGCTCGCGGGCTACCGCGGCAACCCCTCGGTGTCGGAGGCCGTGCTCGATGAAGCGATCGCCAAGCTCGATCGCTCTTTCAATTCGCTCAACACCATCCCGGGCAAGGCGGGCCAGTCGCTCACCGAGAACGACTGGCTCATGAGCATCCGCAGCCGCATCAACATCCCTGGCGGCACGTGCGAATTCGATTTACCGGCCTACTACGCCTGGCAGCACCACGATGCCCCCCAGCGGCAGGCCGATCTCGAGCGCTGGGCATCGACGCTCGGCCCGCTCGCGGAATCGATCCACATGCTGCTTCGGCTGCTGCGCGAGTCGGGCTCGCCGCAAAAGGTGATCGCAGCCGGCGGGCAGTTCCAGCAGAACCTCCCGCAGGGCCGCAGCTTCCAATTGCTGCGCCTGCGGATCGATCCTGCGCAAGGACTCGTGCCCGAGATCAGCGGCAATCGCCTCATGGTGTCGGTGCGGCTCATGAAGCAGGAAGAGGCCGATCGAATGCAGCCCGCGACGTCGGACGCAGCGTTCGAGCTCACGCTCTGTTCGTGAAGGCGAAGAAGCCCAAGCTCGTTCGCTGCCCCACCTGCGCCGGGGACAGCGTTTACGCGCCGAGCAATCCGTATCGTCCGTTTTGCAGCGAGCGCTGCAAGAACATCGATCTCGGCGCATGGGCAGCCGAAGACTTCCGCGTGCCGGAAGAAGCGCCGCCCGACGACCAGAACTTCGGGGACCCGAAGCTTCAGTGATCGTTGTTCTGGGCGAGTTGACTTTGGGGTGGCTCGCGCCTGGCGCGAGCAGGTGACCATCGTGATTGATCCGTCATCCCGGCGCAGGCCGGGATCGTTGGCGTTCGATATGTCGCGCTGCATCCGTCGCCATCGACCCCGGCCTGCGCCGGGGTGACGGTAGTGCGAGCG
This sequence comes from Ramlibacter sp., assembly GCA_035492155.1. GTDB lineage: Bacteria > Pseudomonadota > Gammaproteobacteria > Burkholderiales > Burkholderiaceae_C > Ramlibacter. The sequence goes on from DATJJL010000197.1 coordinate 4,794, forward strand.
CGATGCCGCGCCTTCTGTCACGGCAGGTTCAAACGCCGCCGCGGCGCAATCCAATCTGACCCGCAGCAGTGTTTGGCGGTCGGCTGCGCTAGACGCGGCGGCGTTTGAACCTGCGAAGCCACCCCAAACGACAAAGGTTCAGCGATGCGTCGGCCCTTCGAAGCCCCGCTCGAGCGCGAACCACTTCAACACAGGCACCGTCCCGGGCAACACCGGATGCACGTCGACAGGCAACTGCTGCCACGCACAGCTTTGCC